>NZ_JACJEA010000019.1:0-98972 GCF_014163835.1 Pseudoalteromonas sp. SR43-5 | reverse complement strand
TAGCGTTTTGGACCCACCTGACTCCATGCCGAACTCAGTAGTGAAACGAAACAGCGCCGATGATAGTGTAGCATTTGCTATGTGAAAGTAGGACATTACCAGGCTTCAAATTGTAGAGAGCCCGAATCTAACGATTCGGGCTTTTTTACGTCTGCAGAAAAGTAAAATGTGCGCAATTATCATCCACTCACAGCAACACCCATCTCGTAGGCCGGGCGAGCGTAGCGACTCCCGACGTTAAAATCACATCTAGAAGTGTGCAATTAATATTTATAAAAGTAGGATTGTTAATGAGTACAGAGATATTTAGTCGTTAATCATTCCTTAAAATTTTATCTAGCTGTCCCGTTCTCATTTTTATATAGATACTTCTAATAAAGTACTTAAGAAAACTGTACTATTACAGGTGTTTTAAAATAACTATAACGAGAAAAAAATGAAATTATTAACTGCAGCAACTTTATTACTTGCTTCATCGACAGCCTTTGCACGCCCTGCACCGTTAGTGTCTATTCCTACTCATGATGCCTTTTTTAATAGTATTGCAGCGCATTGTGGTAAAGCTTTTGAAGGTGAAGTAGCGGTAGATAACGCGAAAGGCCCAAGCTCATTTACAGATAAAAAACTGGTTATGCATGTACGTAAATGTAGTGAGACTGAGTTACAAGTACCGTTTCATGTAGGAGACGATGCATCACGTACGTGGATCATAACTAAAACGGGTAGCGGCTTGAGTTTAAAGCACGATCATCGTCATAGAGATGGAACAGACGACGCATCAACTATGTATGGTGGCCATACGCTTGATGCAGGGTTTGCGCAAATGCAGTCGTTTCCAGCAGACCAATACTCTAAAGAGTTATTTGTAAAACAAGGTCTTGCGCAGTCTGTAGGTAATACATGGCAAATGTATATTTACCCAGAAGTATTTACTTATCGATTAATTCGTCAAGGACGTGAGTTTAAGGTGGATTTTGATTTAACTAAACCGATTATTCCACCATCAGCACCTTGGGGTTATAAAGACTAAGGTTACTTACCTTTACTTGTATCTTCTTTAGTTTCGCATTGGAGTAAAACACTTAAATCTGGTTGGTAAGCGCGTGGTTTTGTTGGAAAGCGTTCGTACTCTTGCACGCCTTCAAGTACTTTCAACATAAAGGTATTGCCGCGGCATAGACGGTCAGCATGACGTAACAAAAATACACTTTGATTGGTAAAGTGTTTGTAATCGTCTGACTGGATTTCTATTTTATAGTTGTCTTCGCCAATTTGTGTTTGGTAGTAATGTACTTTGTTATCAAAGTCGTAGAGCTTCTCGGTTTCGGCTTTTTCAGCAAGTGCAGTATTTGCACTCGAAAGGGCCACCAGCGTAGCGCCTATAAATAAGCGTGGTGTGTTTATTCCTTTCATAAAATGTATCCTTTAATTTGCGAACTTTATACCCATTAATAAGAGTAATAAGGTCGATTTCTTTACGTATTAGTCTAACACCCAAAAAGGGAAAGTGTGATGTTCAAACAAATAAAACAACTTTTTGCTGTATTCGATGAACAGCAGCCAAGTATGCAAGAGCACGACTTAAAAACAGCGGTTGCTGCATTATTAATTGAAGTTATGCGCGCAGATACCAAGCTTGAACATGATGAACAACGAACCCTGACTGTAACCTTAAAAAAGTACTTTAATTTAACAGACACTGAGGTTAATGAGCTTACTAATAATGCGGCAAGTAGCTTAGATGATTCGATAGATTACTTTCAGTTTTCAAAACAGATTAATGAGCATTGTAGCGCGGAGCAGCGAATAGAAATAATAGAGTTATTATGGCGCTTAGCGTATGCCGATGGAGAAATAGATCCCCAAGAAGACTACGTTATACGTAAAGTAGCAGGGCTTTTATATGTAACGCATACCGACTTTATCGCCGCCAAAATAGCAGCGACAAAGTAATTAGTTATTTAGGCGTGCAAGTTATCTTAACTTACTTGCAACGCTTACTAACTGATGAGCGAGGGCTGATACTTTTTCAGCCGTTACAGGTTCATTTATTTGCCCATTCTCATTAAACAGTGTGTGCACAGCGGGTACTGCAAGTTGATCGGCAAGTACTAACGATCCAATGCCGCTTAATATATCACGCACATGATTTAAACCGCGTAAGCCGCCAAGCCCACCAGGCGATGCTGCAAATAAAGCGACCACTTTATTACGAAAAGCAGGAACAGCACCTTGCTCTGTGCGCGATGCCCAATCAATCGCATTTTTTAGCGCTGCGGTAATAGAGCCGTTGTACTCTGGGCTTGCTAGTAAAATACCGTCGGCTGTACGTAGCTTATCTTTTAAAAGCTGTACATCGCTTGGTGTACCTTGCGCTTCAATATTTTCGTTAAATAGTGGGATGTTTAATTCGTTTAGTTTTATTACTTCTACTTCAGCACCTGTTTGTAGAGCAAAACGTGCTGCCTCATTAATAATTTTTTGATTAAAGCTTTCTTGGCGAAGGCTTCCAGCTAGGGCGATAATTTTTGGTGCTGACATGGTAGTGGCCTTTTAATGTTTTAAGTTACATGACTAATGTAGCAAAATTTCACTTGTAGAAAACCCTAATAAACGCAACACTTATGTGCGTATATGCACATAAGTAAAAGGTAGGCAGCATGGCGATAAAATTTGAAGATTGGCAAGACATTAAAGTTGCGTTTGAAGTAGCACGGTTAGGCACGCTGACAGCGGCGGCCGAGGAGCTTAATGTGCACCACAGCACAGTGCTTAGACGCATTAATAATCTTGAAGAAAACTTAAATGCACGGCTTTTTCATCGCCATGCTCGTGGCTACAAGGTTACTGAAATTGGCACCAAGTTATTTGCAACAGCAAAAACAATCCATAGCTCCTTAGAGCAGTTACATAACGATATAGTAGCGGCCGATAGCACCCTTAGAGGTAGTTTGTTGCTAACGACGGTAAGTGGCTTTATGGATATACTTGGTGATGTATGTGAGCAATTTCAGGCGCTACATCCACAAGTGCAGCTTGAGGTTATTTTAGAACAAAAAAGGCTAAGGCTCGATCACGGACAAGCACATATTGCAGTGCGTGCAGGCCCAAGACCTGATGAAGGCGATTATATTGCTCAGCATTTGGCGCAGCTTTCATCGGGTTTATACGCTAATAAACGTTACATTAATAAATACGGTATGCCTAAATTATTAAGTGATTTACAACAACATAACTTTGTATCGGGCGTGGCAGGTTTTAATGCCCGCGTGCCTTATTTTGCATGGGCTGATGAACATATTCCTGCATCGCAAATTAAGCTGCGAGTATCTGAAACCGCAGAAGCGACTCGTGCAATAATTAAAGGGCTAGGCATTGGCGGATTACAGCATGACGTAGCGGCGCAATATTCTGATTTAGTACCTATATTACACAGTGAGTTAAGCTGGCCTACCGATGTATGGTTAGTCACGCATCACTTAGTGCATCGCACTGCTAAAGTAAAAGCTTTTGCAGGGTTGTTAAAAACACATTTTAGTAAGTTAGCTGCTAATCAATAGTTTTAGCAGCATTTTAGCTGTGTTTTAAATGATTATAGTGTTTTTTTTACTTCTATCCCTAGGCGTTTGGCCAAGCGTACTAAGTTAGCTCTATCTAATTCAAGTACTCTTGCTGCTGCTGACCAGTTGTAGTTATGCTTCTTTAATTGCTCAGTAATTACGTTGTATTGCAACGATTCTACAGCTTGCTTTAAAGGTTGGTTGATTAAGGTGTTGGTTGTAATTTGGCTTGCTACTAGAGAGTTTTGCGGCGCACTCGGGGTTAAATCACAGTGCTCGCTTGTAATGGTTATTATTGGATTTTGCCATTGGCTTTGTTTTGCTTTTAGGGCGCTGCGGCTAATGACATGTTCAAGCTCGCGAACGTTACCTGGCCAGTTGTACTGATTAAGCAGTACTTGTGCTTCAGGGCTTAGTTTTAATTGTTTTATCCCTAATTTACGGGCTGTTTGCTCAATAAAATAACCAGCTAAGAGTGTTATGTCGTGCTCGCGTTTACTAAGTGGTGGCACAGTAATAGGGTAGACACTGAGGCGATGGTATAAATCGGCTCTAAAGCGACCTTGAGCTACTTCTTCTTTTAAATTTCTGTTGGTTGCGGCAACGACGCGTACATCTACGTACTTTGGCGTGTCTTCTCCTACCGTTTGTATTTCGCCACTTTGTAGCACTCGTAATAGTTTACTTTGCATGGCAAGGGGTAGTTCGCCAATTTCATCTAAAAATAACGTGCCGCCATCAGCTAATTGAAATTTACCTTGGCGCGAGTTTTGTGCGCCTGTAAAAGCCCCTTTCGCATGACCAAAAAATTCACTTTCGGCGAGGTTTTCGGGAAGCGATGCACAATTTAAGTGAATAAGCGGTTGATCTTTGCGAGCTGAATTTAAGTGAATATTACGCGCAACAAGTTCTTTCCCTACCCCTGTTTCACCTAATATAAGCACGCTAAAGTTAGATGCTGCAACGAGTTTAATTTCGTTTTTAAGTGTTTGCATTAGCGGACTTTGACCAATAATTTCACCGCCGTCCCGTGTTAACGCTTCACGATTTAGTTCTTGCACTAATGCACTTGAGTGCTGTGCATGCTGTTTGTAATGGGCAAGCTCTAAAGCTGTTTTAAAATGCGCACTACACAGCGTTTGTAAGGTATTGAGTGTATCAGCGCTTATGCTGTTAAATGCATTGGCGTTAAGGCTATCAAACGTAAGTACGCCAAGTAGCGCGTTTTTATCATAAAGAGGTAAGCCTAAACATGCATGTACCGGTATGTCGCCGGTTTTAGCTAATAGCAATCCGTCGTATGGATCGGGTAGTGGGCAGTCGTGCGCAAATTGCAGCGCGAGTGTGCTTTTGCAAATAGCTTCTAGGCGAGGGTGTTCTACTATTTTAAATCGTCTGCCAAGGCTGTCGGACATTAACCCTTTAATTGCCAGTGGTTTTAATTGCTCGCCCTGAAGCACTAATAACGCACTTGCATCACTAGGAATCACCCGCTCAACCGTTGCTAGTAATTGATCAAAGCTATGCTCGTGTAGTGTACTTTGAGCAAGCTCTAGAGCAACTTGTGTAAGGTTGAATTGCTGATTCATGTCAAAATGACCTATTCGAGTTTTTATGAGTTAATTTATAGTAGGTCATAAAGACTCATATTGTAAAGTGGTTTAATTTAACTTATTGAATTTAATTAATTAAATTTGTTGGCACAGTATGTGTAATAGCTAAGTAACGTAGTTAGTTACAGAGATCGCCATGAACACACTAATGCTGAATAATTTAAATAATCAAACACAGTTTAGTTCACTATACGAAACAGTATTATTTGCTGCCAATACTGCATTAGCTGTGAGTTTAGTGTGTATTACGGCAAGTATTTTAATTAGCTACCCGTTTGCTGAGTACTTTTCCATGGCGGTGCAAGTATCAGCTCATATTGGGACTATTGTTATTGCTGCTATTTTAAAAGTAAGTTACGTACTGCGCTGTGTTGCACAACATGGTTTAGGGCAGGAGGTACGATAATGCGCCCTATAAACTTAACTGAGCCAATGCCAGCACGCGTTGCTATTCATCAAGTATCTCAATGGCCATTATGGATGCTCGCTTTTAGACCTTTCTTTTTAGGCGGTGGCTTATTGGCATTTTTGTCGGTGGGGTATTGGCTACTTATTTTAACAGGCCATGCAAGTTGGCACTCATCGATACCTGCGACATTATGGCACGCGCACGAAATGCTGTTTGGCTTTGCAGGAGTTGTAGCTGTTGGCTTTTTACTTACCGCAGCACAAACATGGACAGGCGTTGCGAGCATAAGTGGGAAAGCCCTTATGTGGCTTACGTTTATATGGCTTGCAGCGCGCTTAGCCTTTTTTGTGATATTGCCTGATATTGCTCATTTTAATTTATATGCTGCACTTACATTACAAGTTATTTGGTGGCTAGGCGCCATAGCAGTACTGGCTAATATGTTATTAAAAGCCAATAGCAAAAGTAACTATCCGTTTTTAGCTATTTTAGCTGTGCTTTGTGGGCTCAATGTATTGTATTTAATACTTGTTTTAAAACAAAACATGCAGCTTGCACTTGGTGTGGTTGATACCGCAGTACTGGTAATTACTTTACTAGTTGGCATTGTTGCGGGTCGCGTTCTACCATTTTTTACCGCTAAAGGTCTAGGTTTAACCGCACAAGTTCGCACTCCTAAAATAGATAAAGCGGTGATGTATTTATCTATTTTGGCTATCACTTTATTTTTCATCAACAAGTTGTTTTTGAACACGATTAATCCTGCGTTAGTTGTTGCAACTGTTGCTGCGCTTCACCTGGTCAGGGCTGGTTTTTGGTGGGATAGCAAGGTATTGAGAGTGCCGTTGTTATGGTCTTTACATTTTTCCTACTTAGCGTTAGGCGTAGGGTTAATGATGGTTGCATTTAGCTTTTATAGCAGTGCAATACAATTTAAAGATGCGCTGCACTTAATCACTATTGGCACAATAGGTATGATGATTTTAGTAATGATGACGCGTGTATCACATGGTCATACAGGGCGTACACTCGCTATTCCTCATTACATGGCTGTTGCTTTTGCGTTTTTGCTTGTGGCCGCTATTACTCGTTCATTACTCCCTTTTATTATTGGGCCTCACCTTGCTTGGCAAATAAGTGCTTTGCTGTGGTTAGTGGCTTTTTCATTATTTTTAATTCACTGCACACCTATATTAACGCGGCGTCGTGTTGATGGGCGTCGTGGTTAGTTTACCCATAGGAAACACATATGTTATCTGATAAAACCATTGAGATTGTAAAAAGCACAGTTCCGTTATTAGCGCAGGCGGGTACGGTTGTTACCGATCATTTTTATAAGCGTTTATTTAGTCATAATCCTGAGCTTAAAAATATTTTTAATATGGCGAACCAAGATACAGGTCGTCAGCAATTTGCACTTTTTAATGCATTGGCTGCGTATGCACAAAATATTGATAATTTAGCCGTATTAAAAGAAGCGCTAACACGTATTAATCATAAGCATACAAGCTTGAATATTTTACCTGAGCATTACCCTATTGTAGGTGCACACTTAATTGGTACGCTTAAAGAGCTTCTTCCTGAGCAATTTACTCCCGATGTTGAATACGCTTGGCGCGAAGCTTACGGCGTACTTGCTGATATTTGTATAACCGAAGAAGCTGCTTTGTATGAGCACAGTAAAAATAAACACGGTGGTTGGGCGGGAACTCGGCAATTTGAAATAACCAACAAACAGGCCGAATCAGAACTAGTAACGAGTTTTACACTTACGCCAGTTGATGGCGAAGCTGTTATTACACATAAACCAGGGCAGTATTTAGGTATTAAAGTTAAGCCAGAGGGCGCTGAATATGAAGAAATTCGCCAGTATTCTATTTCACAAAAAAGTAACGCTAAAAACTACCGTATTAGTGTTAAAAAAGAGCTACAGCCAAAGCCTGGCATGGTGTCTAATTATTTACACTCATTAGAGCAAGGCACTATTGTTGAGTTATACCCGCCGGCAGGAGACTTCTTTTTACGCAATAACACAAGTCCAGTGGTTCTCATTTCAGCAGGTGTTGGGCAAACGCCAATGCTGGCTATGCTTGAAACGTTATTAAGTGACAATTCTAATCAAGAGATTATGTATTTACATGCTTGCGAAAATACTCAGCAACATTCGTTTTCAAAATATTTATATGATCTTACAGCGCAGAATAACCACTTGAAAACAATAACGTGGTTTAACCAAGCGACAGAGGGCGCTGACTTTACTGGGTTAATGAACCTAAATGCAGTACAAGCACAGCTACCATTGAGTAATGGCGACTTTTACTTATGTGGTCCTGCCGGTTTTATGGCATTTATAAAAAAGCAGTTACTTGAACTAGGTGTTAAAAACGAGCAGATTCATTATGAAGTGTTTGGTCCGCATGAAGACTTGTAATAACGCTTTAAAATAGAAAAAGGCGTACAGCGATGTGCTGTGCGCCTTTTTATAAACGCTAATAAAGTGCCTTATAACTCTTTACAGGTCACACCTTCAAGTACTGTAGTAAGCTCTTTTTTAGGATAGTAAAGCTCGCATTGGTTATTACGTAGTTGCAAAATAAACTTCTCAGATTTTATATTATGCGCGCCCATAATTACTCTGCCATCAGACCCTTTACTCATTGCATGATCAATTAGCAGTTCGCTACGTTTAGTAAATACGGAATCGGAAAGTGTTACTAATGCGCCTCCCTTAGCTTGTTGAATTGCCTGTTGTAGTGTTGCAATAACGCTAGGATTAACGCTCGTTAATATAGCGGGTTTAGCGGGATCACTATTTACACTTTGGCATCCACCTAAAGCGAATAAGGTAGCTAATGGGAGTACTAATTTAGCCATTACCTTTCCTCACTCAGTGTTGGCCAAGTTAAGTCCATATTACGCTGGGTAAATTGCTCAGGCATATTTAAAGGAATGAGAGATTCACGAGAGCTTGAAAAATTAGCTGGCTCTGCTTTTGCAGCAGCCGTTCTAATTGGGCAATTGCCATTTTCAACATGAAACAATGCGGTGGCTAAAACGGCCTCGTCACTGTCGCCTAACTGATGATCAAAGTCGTCCTCAATTTCACAACCTTGAACATCAGCATCGAATTGTGGCGTAGGGGTTGGTGTAAAACCCGCAGCGTATTCGCCAAATCCTTTGCTATTTACCCCACTAAATTGAATAGTGTAATAGGTTGTTGCGCAGTTATGAGTTGGGGTAAAGCCATAGGGCTTACCGCAGGTTGTATCGCCAATTAAAATAACTTCTGCGTCTATACCTTTTAAACCATTAATAAAAGCTTCTGATGCCGAACAGGTGCCTGATGTGCTTAATACATAAACCTTCGATAAGTTTAAATCAGGTAGGTTTTCACCTGTGCTAAAAAAAGTAGAGTAATCTATTTCTTCATCAATAAATGGAAAAGGTGAATCAACGGGTTGTTTATCGTTTTGTTGAGTTTGATAATAAAAGCGGTTGTTAACGTTGGCATTACCGGCAACCATATAAGCTAATTGTGCCGACAGTGCTAATAAACCACCACCGTTATATCTAAAGTCGATTACAAGCTCATCAATACCATCGGTTTTAAACTTATTTACTGCATCAATAAGCCCTTCTTGGGCAATGCTTATATGGCTATTAAATTGCATGTAACCCACGCTTGAACCATTTGCGGTTGTAATCGTTTTAACATTTTGAACCGGTGTTTGTTCAATATTGCCAGCGGTTACATTAAATGTTTTTTCGGCGCCATCGTTACTGCGTACAACAATAGTATGTGAGTCGCCGTTAGTAGGACTAAATAAACCTTCGTTAAGCGTATCTACACCCGACTGTGTATTGGTATTAATGCTAACACCGTCAACTGAAAGTACAGTATCACCACGTTGAAAGCCTATTTGGCTTGCAGGTGAATCATCTTCAAGATAAGCGACGCGTAAAATACGGTCGGCTGTATCGCCAATAAACGCCCAATTTATACCGTAACCAGAAGTAACGCCCGATTGCGCTTCTTGAAAGTAATCTTCAGTAGGTTCTGAAAAATGAAAGTTATCTTTTTTTGCTCCTGAGTCGGTAAGCTGCTCTGTTTTTAATTGGGCAAAATAATCGGCTACTGTGGCAAAGCTTTCAGGATCGTTATCGGCAATCTCATCATACCAAAGGTAGGTTTCGTCGCTCCAAGAACGAAGCCAGAGTTTTTCGTAAAGGGCAGAACCGGCTTGATCTGGGTAAGGCTCGTTGTTATTAAAGGGATCGTTACCCGTACGCGGGGTTTCGCAAAAGTTTTTTAAATCGTTAGAGGGTTCAAATACACCCGCAGTCCATGTTGGACTGCTACTAACAGGTGTTGTAACTACAGGGGCTGAGTCGATACCGCTACCGCCGCCGCCACAACCGGTCAAAGCAAAGCCCGCAAATGCAGTGAAAATGGCAAGCGAGGTTTTATTATTTTTAAACATAGTTAAGGGCTTTTTTGTAAATAAGTTGTTTAAAATATTACAACACTCGCTCGTTTATTCAACATTTATAACTTTGATTTATGTAAATGAGTGTTAAAGCTTAGAGCTTGCTCGCACTACTTGTATCTGCGAATGCTTGCTTTTGCCATGCATTAAATAACTTTTGCTGTTTATCAGAGATTTTTAAACCGTATGTTTTTTGCATGTAAGCGTAGGTGTCAGCTATACGTTTTCGTGCATAAACAGGCGGTTCAACTACACGTTGCTTAAAGTTTACTTTTACTTCGCAACGACCATATTGTGTGGCGTTTTCGCTAAGCATACCAAAACGATAATTAGAGCGATCGGCATTAATTTCGCCAATAGCTGGCGCTAAGTTATTTATATCAGCTTCCATTTTTCTAAATTTAGCACTTACTTTACGGCAGTTTTTACGCCCGCCATCTTGCCAGCATTGTAGTTGGTGACCAAATTCCCACGCCGGAACAATGTGCTCCCACTCAATGCGTAGTGCTCGCACATTTACTTTACCTGAGCGGGTAAGGGTATTTCGAGGAATGTAACCACAGTTAGACGGGTCAGGAACGAGTTTTTTGCCTTCTTTTTTAATATCACAGCCGCAGTAAATGCTTTTGGCGTTGTCAGGTAGGGTTTTAATTAAATGTCTTTTAGCCGTTGAAAAACGGGTAAATTGTTCGGCTGATACCGAAACGCACACACAACAAGCCAATAAGGCCAGAATAAATCGAGTCATATCCATCACAAATGTGAACTACAGGAATAGGCAGTTTAAAGCCTTGAAGATAAAAGATAAAGTTAACTTAAGGCCTACGCTTATATTAATAAAAAGTGCCTGATTAATTTTTTACTCAAAGTTATTTTCACTATTCATTTATTTCTCACTATTTATCGTATTTTAACCACACAAGGTTACCCGTTAAGGAGTATGCTTAAAGCTTACTCAATATGAGGATTTGGATTGCAAATGAAATTTGTTGATTATTATGCAGTGCTTGGAATATCGCCTGATGCAGATGATAAAGCGGTTAAAGTAGCTTATAAAAAGTTAGCCAGAAAATATCACCCAGATGTAAGCAAAGAGCCTCAAGCAGAAGATAAGTTTAAAGAAATAGCAGAAGCTTACGAAGTCATCCATAACAAAGAAGAACGGGTAAAATACGACGAGTTACGTCGTCACCAACAAAATCGTGCTCGTCAACAGCAAGGCCATTATGGTGGTAACAATGCCTCTTCGCAAAGTAATTATCAGCAAAGCGATCCTCAAACCGACCAAGAGTTTTCTGACTTTATTAATTCAATGTTTGGCGGAGCTGGTGGATTCGATCGTTCCGGGCAGAGCAGAAGTAACGCCGCTCGCGCGCAAAAAGGACAAGATGTGGAAATAGAGTTCCCAATTTTTCTTGAAGAGACTTTAGTTGATACCGTTAAGCCTGTTGAGTTTATGTTACCGCAGCGAGACAGCAGTGGCCGTGTCACTGAAATTAAAAAATCACTTAAAGTGAAAATTCCTGCAGGCTCAGTAAATGGCGAGCGAATTCGACTAAAAGGGCAAGGCGGATTAGGGTCAGCTAATGGGCAAAATGGCGACTTGTATTTACAAATTAGTTTAGTGCTTCACCCATTATTTGATGTTGAGGGTCATAACCTAAATATAGTTGTCCCTCTTGCACCATGGGAAGCGGCTCTTGGTACAAAGCTAAATTTACCTACGTTGACAGGAAACATCCAATTAACTATTCCTTCTAATAGTCAGTCTGGTCAACGCTTGCGTATTAAAGGTAAGGGATTAATGAGTAAAAAAGCTAAAGGTGATTTATTTGCTGTGCTTAAAATTGTTAATCCAACATCTGTTGATGATGCCAGTAAAAAACTGTGGGAAGAATTAGCCAAAAAAGCTCACTTTGATCCCCGTAATAACTGGAGCAAGCCATAATGCAAATTATCGTGACACAAAAAGACGATTTACTTACTAGCAAAGAGCTATGTTTGAGCAGTGATATTAGCGAAGCAATTTTATATGAGCTAGTTGAGCATAATATTGCGGTTCCAATTGAGGGGGATCATGTTACGCAGTGGCAATTTACGGTATCTGCAGTGACCTTAGTTAAAAAAGCGGCCCGTATCCAACATGACTTTTCGTTAGATTGGTCGGCAATAGCTTTAGTTTTACAATTGCTGGATGAGCGTGATGAGTTGATTTTCGAAAACGAAATGTTAAAGCGACATTTGAGTCGATTTAAGCACTTGGAATAAAATAAGCCCTAGGCTTATTTACTCTTTGATAAGTGGGCGCTAGCTCTCAAAAACCAATATGACTACTTTGATTTATTCTTATTTTTAATTCGGATAAATCGTTTTAGTCGTATATTTTGTATAAGTAGTAATATTCCACTTAAACAAAAAAGTACACTGGTTGCTGAAAAGCTAATAAGCAGTGGATTATTAAAATTCTCTCGCTCATCGTAATCCATAATATGTAACATCCAAAAAAAGTCGAAAATTCGCCATAGCGTGCTGCGAACGGTAACAACTTTGCCGTTATTTTCTGACAAGTACAGTGTTGTGTTAAATGTGTCGTCAAATTGGACCTGCCAAACATTGGTTTTATATCCGACTTCCCGCGTACCTTGCTTTAGTAGTACAGCGCTTGTTACTTGAGCGTCAATAAGTAAGTGTGCTTTAGCATTTGCGGTAATTTGTATTTTAGTTGGCGGTTCAAATGGTCGGCCTGTTATTCCATTGAAGCTTTGCTGCTCGTTATTACTAAAGACAGTAATAAGTGGTGTAGTTAAGAAGTTCTCAAAAATTATTTGTGTTGGATTAACCACCTGAGAGGCAATATCGTCAAGGGAGGCAACATAATCAGCCTGCGTAAATGGGTTATTAAGAGTACGTGTTGCAAGATGCTCCCCATGAACTTTATCAAGAGGGATTGCACTCATAATTAAACCACCTAGTAACCATGCTAAAATTTGTAGTGCTAATAAATATCCTAACCATTTATGGAACTTGCGAGCATGTTTAAATATTTTTTTATTCATGTTTTAGTCTTATTATTTTTAGAGGCTAGTTTATTACATTAATGGGATAAGTTACTGCGACATTTTGTCGCAGTTTAAACTATAGCTTACTGTAATCATTTAAAAATAAAAAAGATTACACTTAAATTCCTAACATGACTTATCTGTTTAATTGAGCTGGATGTTTGATATCCAGCTAGCTTTAAATGCTAAAAAATACTTAAAAGCTGCGAAATATCCATATAAAGTGGTTATTAGGGCATAGTTGATTTGGTATAACGGTAAAACTGCGTTAAAGTTTGCAATGAAATTATTAGAGGATAAATACGAAACGATGTCGGAAATTCAATTTTTAAATGTAGATCTTGAGCTTGAATCAAAGCAAGATATTAGTTTGCTAGTGGCGGACTTGAAAAAAGTCGCGACGATTTTACATTATGACAAAGACGAATACCGTCAACTAGCGCGTATTGAAGCTACAGGTGAGGTGAGCACACCTGATAAAGCCATAAACCATATATGTGAGCTTATTGAATCGTGTTCGCGTAACGCGCTAAAGCAATGGTTAAGCTGTTCACGTAGAACGTTTGATATTGGTTTTGAATCAGGGACTTCTCCTAAGTGCTTTAATCAAGCCTTAGATGCAGATACATTATTGCGTATATCTGCGATTGGTGCGGGTATGGAAATTACCATTTACCCAATCGAAAAGTAACTATCTTCGCTCTACGACTGCTGCGGTCATTTTTGATACGCAGCACAGCTCATTGCGGCTATTTGTAATTTTTATTTCCCACACTGAACTACGTTTGCCAATATGAAACGCTCTTGCCGTTGCTGTTAAAGTGCCGTTGCGAGATGCTTTTAAATGACTTGCGCTAATCTCCTGTCCTACACAGTAAAATTTAGTAAAATCGACAACAAAGTTAGCGGCATAGCTGGCAACTGTTTCGGCAAGTACAACGTTAGCACCGCCGTGAACCATCCCCATTGGGTTATGATGCTCAGGAATTGCCGGCATTGTGGCAACCAAATAATCATCGCCAATTTCTGTGACTTCTATCCCCATAGTTTTCATTAATGTTCCTTGGCCATTAATGCCTTGTTCTAACTGCTTGCACAGCTCTAAGGTGATGGGCTGGTACCAAATACTCATAATGTCTCCTTTGCATTTTTAATCATTTATAAACTTAGCTTTAGTTATATCCCTAAAATGTACACAAGTGAAATTACTTTAGCTATTTTAAGGCTTAATTTAAATTTGCGATTTTTATTTAACTGTATATACTCACAGTTAAATGTACTGTATGGAAAACCAGTTGTATGCGACCATTAACGAACCGCCAAGCTCAAATACTCGAACTAATTAAAGTTTTTATTAAAGACACTGGTATGCCTCCTACACGTGCTGAAATAGCGCAAACATTAGGTTTTAAAAGTGCCAATGCTGCTGAAGAACATTTAAAAGCACTTGCTAAAAAAGGCGCAATTAAAATGAAACCAGGTGCAAGCCGTGGTATTCAATTAATTGAAGAAGAAGAGCCAGAACAATTAGGTTTACCGCTTATAGGGCGTGTTGCTGCTGGTTCACCTATTTTGGCGCAAGAGCACGTTGAAAGTCACTGCAAAATCGATCCATTAATGTTTAAACCGGCTGCAGATTTTTTACTACGCGTTAACGGTATGAGCATGAAAGATATTGGTATTATGGATGGTGATTTACTTGCTGTACATCGTACTCAAACCGCTGAAAATGGACAAGTTGTTGTTGCTCGCCTAGACGAAGACGTAACTGTAAAACGTCTTGAGAAAGCGGGTCGTAAAGTATTACTTCATGCTGAAAACGACGATTTTGACTCTATTGAAGTAGATCTTGAGAATGAGTCTTTTAATATTGAAGGCTTAGCCGTTGGCGTTATAAGAAACGCTGATTGGATGTGACTATTAAAAATAGCTTTTAAACAAGCAGTTTTATAAATGCGTACTAATTAGTACGCATTTTTGTTTTAAAATTTGTACTAAAAAAAGGGCGTAAACAGCCCACTGACTATTTAAGCTGTAAACTTTTTTGCACTTATATTTTCCCCCTCCGAATGCGTTAAACCCCTTTGTTTTGCTCATATTTTGAACTTCCTGTTGCCCAGTTGATTACCGATTTTTTATTAATTATTCAATATCACCTGATTGTTTTTTATACTAAAACTTGCTTGTTGTTCGTTTTTTAGCTAATTGTTAATGTGCTGAGCTAATAATAACTCACAGCTTTTTAGTTTTGAGAACACACAATATACACAAACTCGTTGTTGGCGCAGCAAAACCAATCAATATTAAATAAGATTGGCTAAAAAAATAAAAATAACGAATTGGCGTTTAAGCCGTATGCCTCTTCGCTTTGCATTCGCAATAGCATCAAAGGAGCCGTCACATGGGTAAACTGACCTCTACCTTGTGGCTTATATTATGTGTTTTTTCGCACCCAGTTTTGGCTAACAGCCAATACAATATGCGCAAAGGCGTAACCGATATAAGCAATAATGTATATCAGCTGCACATGACCATATTTATAATATGTTGTGTGATTGGGGTGATAGTGTTCGCAATTATGTTTTGGGCACTTATTCATCACCGTAAATCTAAAGGGGCTGTACCTGCCCAATTTCACGAAAGCACTAAAGTAGAAATACTTTGGACTGCAATTCCGTTTGTTATTTTAATTGCTATGGCAGTACCAGCCACTAAAACCCTAATTGCAATGGAAGATGCCAGCAAAGCTGATCTCACTATTAAAATTACGGGTTCGCAATGGAAATGGCATTATGAATATATGGGTGAAGATGTAGAGTTCTACTCTATTTTATCTACCCCGCAAGATGAAATCGCGAATCTTGCAGATAAAAATCCTAACTACTTACTTGAGGTTGATAAGCCTCTTGTACTGCCAATAAATCAAAAAGTACGATTTTTAATGACTTCTGACGATGTTATTCACTCTTGGTGGGTACCTGATTTTGCAGTTAAAAAAGATGCTAACCCCGGCTTTATAAACGAAACATGGACGAACATAAACGAAGAAGGTACTTACCGAGGCCAATGTGCTGAGTTGTGTGGTAAAGACCATGGCTTTATGCCCGTTGTGGTGGTCGCTAAATCTGAGGCTGATTTTAAAACATGGCTTGCAGATGCAAAGCAGGCTAAACAAAAAGCAGCATTAGCAGATGCCGCATTACTTGATAAAACCCTCCCAAAAGAAGAATTAATGACTTTAGGCGAACAAGTATATATGGCTAATTGTGCTGCATGTCATCAACCTACTGGCATGGGGTTACCGGGCGTATTTCCTGCACTTAAAGGCAGCCCGATAGTGCTTGGCGATATAAAAGATCACATTGATGTAGTTATCCATGGACGACCCGGTACGGCAATGCAAGCTTTTGCCAAGCAGTTATCTATAAAGCAATTAGCTGCGGTTATTACTTATAAACGTAATGCGTGGGGTAATGATACGGGTGATGTTATTCAACCGAGTCAAATACAGACAGCACTTGATGCCAAAGTGGAGGCGAACTAATGAGTAGCATAGTAGAACAACCTAACGCCAATGAAGCTCATCATGCTCATCACCCAGCTAAAGGTTTTAAACGCTGGCTTTACACAACTAATCATAAAGATATAGGTAGTTTATATTTAATTTTTTCGCTGACCATGTTCTTAATTGGTGGCGCAATGGCCATGGTGATCAGAGCTGAATTATTTCAACCAGGTTTACAGTTGGTCGACCCTCACTTTTTTAATCAAATGACCACAGTGCATGGTTTAATTATGGTGTTTGGTGCGGTTATGCCCGCCTTTACAGGCCTTGCTAACTGGATGATACCACTCATGATTGGCGCGCCAGATATGGCATTGCCAAGAATGAATAACTGGAGCTTTTGGATTTTACCGTTTGCGTTTTTAATCCTATTGGCATCGTTATTTATGCCTGGTGGGGGGCCTGCATTTGGTTGGACTTTTTATGCACCACTGTCCACAACATACAGTAATGATAATACTGCATTGTTTGTATTTGCCGTACATATTATGGGAATTAGCTCAATAATGGGCGCAATCAATGTGATTGTAACCATAGTGAACTTACGTGCCCCAGGCATGACATGGATGAAGTTGCCCTTATTTGTATGGACGTGGTTAATTACTGCCTTTTTATTAATAGCCGTAATGCCAGTGCTTGCAGGGGCTGTCACTATGGTACTTACCGATAAGTATTTTGCGACCAGCTTTTTTGATGCCGCAGGCGGTGGCGACCCGGTGATGTTCCAACACATTTTTTGGTTTTTTGGTCACCCCGAAGTATACATTATGATTCTTCCTGCCTTTGGCATTATATCTACAATAGTACCTACCTTTTCTCGTAAAAAACTTTTTGGCTATGCCTCAATGGTATACGCCACATCCTCCATAGCACTATTGAGCTTTATTGTATGGGCTCATCATATGTTTACCACTGGGATGCCGGTCGCTGGCGAGTTGTTTTTTATGTACGCGACCATGCTTATATCGGTACCTACAGGAGTAAAAGTATTTAATTGGGTTGCCACAATGTGGAAAGGCTCAATAACTTTTGAAGTGCCAATGCTTTTTAGTATTGCGTTTATTGTGCTGTTTACCTTGGGTGGTTTTTCGGGATTGATGCTGGCAATTACACCTGCTGATTTTCAATATCACGATACTTATTTTGTAGTGGCGCACTTTCATTATGTATTAGTAACAGGGGCTGTATTTTCGATAATGGCGGGGGCTTATTACTGGCTGCCCAAGTGGACGGGCAATATGTTTAATATCACATTGGCTAAATGGCATTTTTGGCTATCGCTGGTGAGCGTGAACGTACTGTTTTTTCCTATGCATTTTGTAGGGCTTGCTGGTATGCCGCGTCGAATTCCCGATTACGCTCTTCAATTTGCCGACTTTAACGCAATCATAAGTATTGGTGGGTTTGCCTTTGGTTTATCGCAATTGTTGTTTGTAGCTGTGGTAATTAAATGCGCGCGTGGCGGTGATAAAGTGCCTGCAAAAGTATGGGAAGGGGCAGAAGGCCTTGAGTGGGAAGTTGACTCTCCAGCGCCATATCATACTTTTTCTACGCCGCCGGTTATTAAGTAATGACACACGCACCGCTACTCAAACGTTTGGTACTTATTTGCATAGGCATGTTTGCCTTTGCCTTTGCTTTAGTACCTTTGTATGACGTGTTTTGTGATGTAACAGGGCTTAATGGAAAGCCTTCGCTTGAGCAAGCAGAGCAAAGTACACAAATAGTACAAAACCGAGAAGTTGGCGTTAGCTTTACTAGTCACGCACAAAGTGGTGCACCGTTTGAAGTTAAATCAAAAGAATACAGTGTAGTGGTAAAACCCGGTGCAATGCGTGAAGTAATGTTTAGTGCTAAAAATAACAGCAATCTAGATAAAGTAATGCAGGCTGTACCATCAGTCTCACCAGGTAAAGCGGCAAAGTATTTACATAAAATAGCCTGTTTTTGCTTTGATCAGCAACCTCTAAAAGCAGGGGAAGAGCTTGAATTTAAATTACTTTTTTATGTTGATACCGCATTGCCAAGCGACATTGAAGAATTAACTTTATCTTATACCGTATTTGATATTAGTGAACAGCTGGTGGCAAGTAATAACTAGCTTTTTAAACTAGTGTGAAACTAGGAGTAAATAAAATGAATCAAGAATATGAGCATTATTACGTACCTGAGCAAAGTCCGTGGCCTATTGTAGGTGCTGTTGCATTGTTTTTTATTGCAGTAGGGGCAGGCTTAACAGTTATGAGTGTAGGTAAAGAAGGTGGTAGCGGGGTTTATCTGCTTTATGCCGGTATTGCTGTACTTGTGTATATGTTGTTTAGCTGGTTTAAAAATGTAATTAGTGAATCGGACCAAGGTTTGTACTCAGCACAAATGGATCGCTCTTTTAGACAAGGTATGAGCTGGTTTATTTTTTCTGAAGTTATGTTTTTTATGGCCTTTTTTGGTGCGCTTTTTTATGCACGGGTATTGTCGGTACCTTGGCTTGGAGGTGCAGGCAATAATGCAATGACTAACGAGGTTTTATGGCCTACTTTTGAAGCCGTTTGGCCGCTAGTTTCAACACCTGCTGGCGAAACTACTCAAGCTATGGGCTGGCAAGGCTTACCACTTATAAATACCTTAATACTGCTTACTTCCTCAGTTACTTTACATTTTGCCCACGTAGCGATGGAAAACAATAAACGTACTCCACTTAAGGTTTTTTTAGGCGCTACTATTTTACTGGGTGTTTGCTTTTTAGGGCTGCAAGTTGAGGAGTACATGCATGCATATAATGACCTTAATCTAACGCTAGATGCGGGTATTTACGGTAATACGTTCTTTTTATTGACTGGTTTTCATGGCATGCATGTAACGCTAGGAACCGTACTTTTATTTGTAATATTTTTACGGATATTAAAAGGGCACTTTACTAAAGATAAGCACTTTGCTTTTCAAGCAGCTGCTTGGTATTGGCACTTTGTTGATGTGGTGTGGCTGTGTTTGTTTGTATTTGTATATGTGCTGTAGCGTTTATTGGCGAATTATTCGCTTTAATAAAACCAAGTTTAAGCGCTGCAATAACAACAATTAAAACAACGAACGAAAACAATACGCGACGACCTAAAAAGTGAGACATAGGTCGTCCCCCTGTTTTCCCTGACACCATAATAAACAATGCTCTAAATAAGTTAAAAAGTATAAATATTAACAACAGTACGATAATAATTTTAATAATCACTGAGTTGACCCTTTATGCAGTTAGTTTTATGGCACAAACAAAAGCTTAGCTCACTAATCACACTTTGTATGGTTGTGGTTGTTGTACTTGTGTGTGTGCGATTGGGGTTTTGGCAGTTGGAGCGAGGTGAGCAAAAGCAGCAACAACTAACCGCCATTGCTAAGCAACAGACTCGTGGTGTGATGAGCTGGTCTCAATTACTTAACTTGCCTGATAGCTGGAACAAAACAGGTGTATTGGTTGAGTTAAAAGGGCGGTTTGTACAAAACCAATATTGGCTTTTAGATAATCAAGTTTATAACGGACAAGTAGGGTACGACCTACTTGCTTTACTAAAGCCAGATAGCGAAGAAAAAGTGATTTTAGTTAATTTAGGATGGGTAAAAGCGCCTATATCTAGAGATACACTGCCAAAGGTTGCTCTGCCTACAGGTGTTTTTATTCTTAAAGCGCAAATAAAAGAAAATAACTTAAGTAGCTTTACGCTTGAAGATAAAACTACAAATAACGACTTACCTACAAGAATCCAATCTATCGACTTGAATATGCTGAGCACCCAAAGCCAGCAATCATTAATTAATTTTATGGCTTACAGACAAGGTACTGGTGATGAGATTGCAACACCTCATTATGAGGCCGTTGTTATGAGCCCTCAAAAGCATAATGCCTACGCTGTGCAATGGTTTTTAATTGCTGTTGCATGTGCTGTTGTGGCTATTTTTGCGAGTAAAAAAAGGACACATAATGAAAAATAATCCCCTTTTGTTGTTTGTGGGCTGCTGCGCAATCCCATTGGTTTTGGCATATGGCGCTTTAAAGTTTGATTGGTTGCCTACTGCAATTACTAATAATGGTGAGTTTTTAAGCCAAGAAATAAAACTTAAAAATTGGCCGCAAAATAATCCCAAACAATGGACTATCGCACTTAATTATTCAAACGAATGTAACACCCCATGCAGCGAACAGCTCAATGCACTTAATAACTTATATGTGGCACTTGGTAAAAACCAAGGCAAGGTTGATATGGCTGTAATGGGAAGCCCCGACAATAAAAATCTACCATGGAAAATTATTACCGAACAACAGAGTTTAAATCCTGCAAGTTTATATTTAATTGATCATATGGGGTTAGTGGTACTTGAGTATCCCTTTAAGGTCGAGCCACAAGAAAACCGTTTAGTACAAAAAGGGTTATTAAAAGATCTAAAAAAATTACTTAACTATTCTCGTTCTAGCTAATTAAGTTGAGCTTAAGTTGGAGTATCTGATGTATAAAAATTATAAAAACTTAGTATTAATAACAGGATTACTCGCTTTGATTGTAGTTGCTTTAGGTGCGTACACCCGCTTAAGTGATGCAGGATTAGGGTGCCCCGATTGGCCTGGTTGTTATGGCTTTTTAACGGTACCTAAGCATGAGGCTGACATAGCCTTAGCAGCTCAAAGCTACCCCGATATGATGTTCGAAACCGCAAAAGCGTGGAAAGAAATGATTCATCGCTACTTTGCAGGTGCTTTAGGTTTACTTATTTTAGGTTTATTTGTGTTGGCTTTTTTAAAGCGCCAATATCCAACTACGCCAGTTAAATTGCCTTTGGCTTTACTTCTACTCGTGGTGTTTCAGGCTGCCCTTGGTATGTGGACAGTAACCATGAACCTTCAGCCGCTTATTGTAATGGGGCACTTATTAGGTGGCTTTAGTATTTTGTCACTTATAACGCTTTTATATTTACGGCTAACCGCAAAACCTATTATGGGTGGTGATAGCGGCGCAAAACGCTATTTTGGTTTAAGTTTAGTAGCGCTCAGTGTATTGATTATCCAAATTGCACTTGGTGGTTGGCTGGCTGCAAATTACGCCGCTCCTCATTGTAGTGGTTTGCCATTGTGTAATTACGCACAACCGTTTTCATTGAGTAGCGTATTTCAATTACCACTTGAGCACAGTAATTATGAATTTGGTGTGTTATCGCAGCAAGCGCGTATGTCTATTCATTTATTACACCGCATTTGGGCACTGGTTACTTGCATCGTTCTGGCGCTAATTATGTGGAAAATATACAGCCAAGCGTACTCTAAAAAAATTAAAAATTGCGTGGTGAGCGTATTGCTTACCCTGCTTTGCCAAATTAGCTTAGGGCTTATTTTAGTACATTGGCATATTCCGTTGGGAGTTGCACTGGCGCATAACTTGATGGCTGCCATACTATTATTAAGCTTGGTTAGGTTGTGTTATTACCTAAAATCACGCACATAAAGGGGAAGTATAATGGCACTTATAATTGATAAAAAAATACTGCTACTCGTTAATACTCAATCGCTAATTCCGCGTACTCATAATTTGCTGCAAGACTACTTAGCAATTAGTAAATTTAAAGTGGTAGCCATGCTGGTACTAACAGCTTGGGTTGGTTTAGCGCTGGCTCCTGATGTAGGGCGCGGTATGGCTGTACAGTTTATTAGCTTGTTAGGTATAGGGCTACTTTCTGCTGCTGCAGCGGTTATTAATCATGTGGTTGATAGTGAGATAGACTCAAAAATGGCAAGGACTCGTCATCGTCCTGTGGCTAAAGGGCGTTTAAGTAAAATACATGCGCTTAGTTTTGCAGCTGTTATTGGGGTTGCGGGTTTTATTATGCTAATGGTGTGGGCTAATACCTTAACCGCTATATTAACGTTATTTGCATTGGTAGGTTATGCATTTGTTTATACATCATTTTTAAAGCGTGCTACACCGCAAAATATTGTTATAGGTGGGTTGGCTGGCGCAATGCCTCCATTATTAGGTTGGGTGTCAGAAACAAACCAAATGGCAGCAGCCCCTTGGTTACTTGTAATGATAATATTTACCTGGACCCCACCACACTTTTGGGCGCTGGCTATAGCACGAAAAAGTGATTACGAACGCGCTAAAATTCCTATGTTACCAGTAACCCATGGAATCGACTTTTGTAAAACGTGTGTCGTTGCCTACTCTGTTTTACTCGCTGTAGTTTGCGTATTACCTTATTTAATTGGTATGTCTGGATTAATATATTTAATAGGTGCGTGTGTATTAAATGCAGTGTTTATATATAAAGCCGTCAAATTAAAAATTGCTGGAAATGATGAGACTGCAATGGACTTATTTCGTTTTTCGATTATTCATTTAATGGTACTCTTTGTAATCTTATTTATAGATAAATGGCTCCCTTTATGAAGCAGTTATGGCTTGGATTAATTGTTGTTTTAGTTTTGTTTTTATCAGCATGTTCAAATGAAAATAGTCCACCAGATGTAGATGCATTAGTTTACGAAAATGCAAAGCCATTGTCTGATTTTACGCTAAACGATCAGCGCGGCGAATTAGTGACTAAGCAACAATTTTTAGGACAGTGGAATTTAGTATTTTTAGGCTACACAAGCTGCCCAGATATTTGTCCATTAACACTTGCTAAGTTAAATGCTGTTTATAAAAACTTACAAGCAGATTATCCGCTGCAAATTTGGTTTTTATCGGTTGATCCAAAACGCGATACACCAGCTAAACGAAAGCAATATATAGATTACTTTAATTCTGACTTTTTAGCTGTATCAGGGGAGCATAAACACCTTTTTCCTGTTGTTAGAGAGCTTGGTTTAATTTACGCGATTAGCGATAGTAGTGAATCAGAATATGCAGTTGATCATAGTGCTTCGGTCGCTATGGTTGATCAAAATGGAGCGGTTAGAGCTATTTTTAAACCAGAATTCAAACAAGGTAGTGTGCCATTAATTAATGCGACGACTTTAACGAAAGAGTTTAAAAAAATAGCCGATTACTACAAAAACTAGTTTTTACTTTTTACCAATTTGAAAGGAGCTTTAGGCTCCTTTTTTTGTATTTTAACGACAGGTTAAATTTAATTAAGCATTTTATGGCAATTTTAATAACTAGGGCTAAGCTTTTGTTATGAATTGAATTGACAGGGAATGCACCTACTAAATGCTAAAACTTCCAAGCGAACTTGCTATTACGCAAGTTGAAACACTACATCAAGATTTACTGCACGAACTCAATAGCAACGATGATATCTGTCTTGATATTAACGATGTGATTTCTGCTGATACTGCCTCAATTCAACTTTTATGCGCCTTACAAAAACACCTACTTACTATACAGCACAAAATAATATGGGTAGGCAGTAGCGAGGCCTTAACGCATACAATTAATAAACTTGGCTTAAGCCAATACTTAACAACCGAAAGTAAAAGTTAGGGGTATATATGAAAAGAATTTTAGCGGTTGATGACTCAGCATCGATGCGTCAAATGGTGAGCTTTACATTAAAAACCGCAGGGTTTGATGTAACCGAAGCTAAAGATGGCAGTGAAGCTCTCGCTATTGCCAAGCAGCAAGACTTTGATGCCGTGATCTCAGATGTAAACATGCCAATAATGGATGGAATTACATTAATACGAGAGCTGCGTACTTTACCGAGTTATAAATTTACACCATTACTAATGCTTACTACAGAGTCGGGCTTAGAAAAAAAGATAGAGGGTAAAGCTGCTGGTGCAACAGGCTGGATTGTAAAACCATTTAATCCCGATCAGCTACTAGCGGTAATTAAAAAAGTTATTCGCTAAGGAGCGCAGTGTGAGTATAGATTTAAGTCAATTTTTTGAAGTTTTCTTTGAAGAGAGTTTTGAAGGCCTAGATACCATGGAGGCTGAGCTATTAAACTTAGTGCCAGGTGAGGAAGATTTAGAAACTATCAACACTATTTTTAGAGCTGCTCACTCGATAAAAGGAGGCAGTGGGACATTTGGTTTTAGCTCCGTTGCTGACTTTACTCATGTACTTGAAACATTACTAGATCAAATTCGCCAAGGTGAACGAGAGCTTAGTACCGAGCATGTTAATTTATTACTCAAAGCTGTGGATTGCTTACGCGCTTTACTTGCTGCACTTCAAGGTGAACAAGAGCCAGATTTAACCGAAGCAGATTTGTTAAAAGTACAATTTGAACATGTACTTGGAATGAAAAATGAAACACATGAGAATAAACCTCAAAGCTGTGAAGAGCAAACAAGTAGTAATACCTATCAAATAGACTTTAAACCTCATCATCATTTATTTAAAACAGGAAACGAGCCACTGTATATGATCAGTGAGCTTGAAGAGCTAGGTGAGTTAGAAACCACAGTATTTTACGATGAAGTTCCAGAAATCACCGATTTAAGTAGTGATGAATGTTTTTTACATTGGCGCTTTTTTTTAAGCACTAGCCATGATGAAAAAGCCATAAAAGAAGTGTTTGAATGGGTTGAAGACGATGCCGATATAAAAGTTGAATTATGTGGCGGCTTATTTGGCAATGATGAGCCAATACAACCTAATCAAGATGAGATATCTAAAGCTGTTGAGCTTGAAACATCCGATTTAATAAAAGTAGCTGAGCTACCTAGTAAGCCAAAGCAACCCGTTGCTAATAAAGATAAAAAACCTGCAAGTACACCAGAGTCTACCTCCATTCGAGTTGGTATTGATAAAGTTGATTCGTTAATAAATATGGTAGGTGAACTTGTTATTACACAAGCCATGCTAAATCAACTCAGCGAACAAGAAATCACACCAGCCACAATCACTTTACTACAAGAAGGCTTAGCACAACTTGCACATAATACGCGTGATTTACAAGAAAATGTGATGCGTATTCGTATGCTCCCAATTAATTTTGTATTTAGTCGTTTTCCTCGATTAGTGCGAGATATAGCGCAAAAGCTAAATAAGCAGGTTGAGCTAAAGCTGATCGGAGAGCAAACCGAGCTTGATAAAACAGTAATGGAAAAAATATCTGACCCTATGGTGCATTTAGTAAGGAACTCACTTGATCATGGGTTAGAGACTGTTGAGCAAAGACTGGCGGCAGGTAAAGATCCCGTTGGCACAGTAACCTTAAATGCATTTCATCAGGGTGGAAACATCGTTATTGAAATAATGGATGATGGGCAAGGGTTAAATACAAAAAAAATAAAAGAAAAAGCCATCGCTAACGAATTAATCTCAGCTGATAACCATCTCAGTGACGATGAAATAAATGAGCTTATTTTTATGCCCGGCTTTTCGACATTGGATGAGGTAAGTGACTTATCTGGTCGTGGAGTTGGGATGGATGTTGTTAAGCGAAATATCCAATCATTAAATGGCTCAGTGGAAGTAACCTCAGCGCCCGGTGTTGGTTCTACGTTTACTATTAGATTACCCCTTACTCTCGCTATTTTAGATGGGCAATTAGTTAAGGTGGCTCAGCATACTTATATTATTCCGCTCATTTCTATTGTGGAGTCACTGCAAATTGATATTGCAAAAGTGAGTCGAGTGGGTAAAAGCCTTGATGTATTGAGGCTTCGAGACGAATACATTCCTATATTAAGACTCTACGATATTTTTAATCATAAAAATGCTATTGAATCACTCGATAAAACGCTGCTTGTTGTTGTAGAAACAGATAACCAAAAGGTGGGTTTATTAGTTGATGATTTACTGTCTCAACAGCAGGTTGTTATTAAAAGTTTAGAGGCAAACTACCATAAAGTGGATGGCGTATCGGGTGCTACCATTTTAGGAGATGGGCGTGTATCGCTGATTGTGGACATTAGCGGCTTAATAAAGCTCTCAGGCTTAAAAAAGCCAGGTAGCCAAGAACTAACTATTGAAACGCAAGCCACTTTGGAGGCGTTATGAGCTCAGATCAAAGCCAGTTAAGTAACCAATTAAATCTTCAGCAACAGCAAGGTGTAAAACAGTTTTTAACTTTTATTATGGCTGATGAAGAATATGGCGTTGATATTTTAACAGTACAAGAAATTCGCAGTTGGGAAGAAATTACAGTACTGCCCAATGCACCTGAATTTGTAAAAGGCGTTATTAATTTACGCGGAACAATAGTGCCAATTATTGATTTACGGTTGCGTTTTGGATTACCAAGTGTCGACTATGGACCATTAACGGTGGTTATCGTTGTCAAAATAGAATTTGAACTAGGTAGAAAAATTATAGGTGTTGCTGTTGATGCCGTCTCTGATGTTTACAGTATTGCGGAGCAAGATGCGAAAGCGGTTCCTAGTTTGTCTGAATCGAGTAATTGTGAATATGTAGCTGGGTTGGTGAATGTTGGTGAAAAAATGGTAGCGCTAATTGACCTGCAAAAAACAATGAATATTTAGCAAATAGAAACTAAATGAATAATAAACTTAAAGGTGGTGATGAGCATGGGATGGTTTAGTAATCCAAAGCAGTCAAAATCAAGTAATGATTTAATTGTAGACGCATTGAATAAATCATTAGCAGTGATTGAATTTGAACCTAACGGAAAAATAATTACTGCAAATATGAATTTTCTAAACGCGATGGGCTATCGTCTTGAGGAGGTTCAAGGTCAGCATCACTCGATGTTTGTTGACCCAGATGAAGCTCAGGGCAACGATTATAAAAACTTTTGGCAACGCCTGCGTAATGGCGAGTTTATCTCAGATGAGTTTAAGCGTAATGCTAAAGGTGGAACTGAGGTATGGATCCAAGCAACTTATAACCCAATTGTTGATGAGCAAGGGCAAGTATTAAAAGTAGTTAAGTTTGCCACCGACGTGACTGAGCAAAAGTTAATAACAGCAGAAGCTTCAGGGCAAATTAGTGCTATAAGTAAATCTCAAGCGGTTATCGAATTTAATTTAGATGGCACTATTATTGATGCCAATGCTAACTTTTTAAATGCGCTTGGCTATCAACTTAGCGAGATTAAAGGCCAGCACCATAGGCTTTTTATTGATCCCGAACATGCAAATAGTATCGAATATAAAGAATTTTGGGCCAAACTAGGTCGCGGTGAATTTGATTCAGGGGAATATTTAAGAATAGGAAAGCAGGGTCAGGAGGTTTGGATTCAAGCATCTTATAATCCAATTTATGATATGAACGGCAAGCCGTTTAAAGTGATTAAATATGCATCTGATATTACTGAACAAAAAGAGCTTGAAAAGGCATCTCGCAAAGCAGCCGATTTAGCAAATGCGCTTAAAGTTTGCCAAGCAAACGTAATGATTGCTGATGAAAACCTTAAAATAGTATTTGTGAACGACCGTGTTCAGCAAATGCTAAAAGTCCGCGAAAAAGAATTACAAACCGTATTGCCAAGCTTTTCTGTTGATAATTTAATTGGCACCTGTGTTGATGATTTTCATAAGCACCCTAATCATCAACGTGATTTATTAAAAAACCTAGATAAGCCTTATAAAGCCGAGCTACTGTTAGCAGGTGTCACTTTTACCTTGATTGCTTCACCTTGGATCAGTCAAGACGGAAAGCATTTAGGCACCATTGTTGAGTGGGAAGATAGAACCAATGAAGTTGCGCTTGAAAAAGAAATCGCTGAGCTTATTGGTGCTGCAGGTAATGGCGAATTAGATACAAGAGTTGCGGAAGATGGGAAGGAAGGGTTCTTTTTACGTTTGGCTCAAGGATTAAATAGCTTAGTTAAAATAGTTGATGATGCCGTTGCCGACACTGGCAATATGCTCGATGCGATGGCAAGTGGTGATTTATCAAAACGTATTGAAAAAGAATACAAAGGTTCATTTGATAAACTTAAACGCGACGCAAATGCTACGGCAGATAAATTAACAGAAGTGATTAATCGCATAAATTCATCGGCAACGTTAGTAGCCAGTGGTGCAGAAGAAATTTCTCAAGGTAATGCTGATTTAAGCCAACGTACAGAAGAGCAAGCCTCGTCACTTGAAGAAACAGCTTCAAGTATGGAGGAAATGACCAGTACCGTTCGTCAAAATGCTGATAACGCAAAAGTAGCAAACGACTTGGCAGAAGAAACCTGTGAAAAAGCGATTCAAGGTGGTGAAGTTGTTAATAGAGCAGTTACGAGCATGTCGGCAATTAATGAGTCGAGCAAAAAAATTGCAGATATTATCGGTGTAATAGACGAAATCGCGTTTCAAACGAATTTATTAGCGCTTAATGCCGCTGTAGAGGCAGCAAGAGCGGGTGAGCAAGGTCGAGGCTTTGCGGTTGTTGCAGGTGAGGTTCGTAATTTAGCGCAGCGCTCTGCGGGCGCAGCGAAAGAAATTAAAGAGTTAATACGAGATAGTGTAGGCAAAGTAGCTGATGGCTCTCAATTAGTTAATGAGTCGGGCGCTACACTTAAAGAGATTGTTGTGTCGGTGCAAAGAGTGACGCAAATGATTTCTGATATTACGGAGGCATCTGAAGAACAAAGTGCGGGTATTGAGCAAGTTAACAAAGCTATTTCTCAAATGGACGAAATGACGCAACAAAATGCCGCTCTAGTAGAGCAAGCCTCTGCTGCTGGTGAGTCTATGGCTGAGCAAGCTAATGAGATGCGCCGATTACTTAACTTTTTCTCAGTAGATCAGCAAGAGATGACAATGATGTCATCAACTATGCGAACCCCTGAACTATCTCATAAGCCGCAAAGTCGTTTTGTGAGTAATAAGCCAAGGGGCGATAACTTTGTAGACTCAGCTGATGAGTGGGAAGAGTTTTAATATTTAGCCTTTTTATGCCTCGTCTAATAAATAGTTACAGCGAGGCACTACTTGTTAGCGTTAGGTTTAATTGGGAGCGGACAATGAAAGAGTTTTTGTGTACCGACCGCGACTTTAAGGAAATTGCCAGTTTAGTTTACAGCGCATGTGGAATTGTATTAGGGGATCATAAGCGAGAGATGGTTTATTCACGCTTAGCAAGACGTATTAGGGAGCGTAAATTAACTGATTTTAAAGCTTACTTAGAGTATTTAAATAGCCATAAAGATCAGGAATTTGATGCCTTTATTAATGCAATAACAACGAACTTAACGTCTTTTTTTCGTGAAATACATCACTTTGAATTTATAAAATCTGAGCTTGTACCTGCTCTTTTAAAGGCAAATAAAAACAGTAAGCGAGTAAGAATCTGGTCTGCAGGTTGCTCCACAGGGGAAGAGCCTTACAGTTTGGCGATGACTTTAAATAACGCATTTCCGAGCAATTGGGATATAAAAATACTAGCAACCGATTTAGATTCTAATGTATTAGCAAAAGCACAAAAAGGTATTTACACCGCAGCGAATGTTAATGGCTTAGATGACGTGCAACTTAAGCGTTGGTTTTTAAAAAGCAAAGACGGTGAAAATTATAAAGTTAGAGATAAACTAAAAGAGTCTATTTCTTTCAAGCGTTTAAACTTATTACAAGACTGGCCAATGAAAGGATCATTTGATCTTATTTTATGTCGTAATGTTGTTATTTACTTTGATAAAGAAACAAAAGATCAGCTTTTTAAGCGTTACGCCAATATATTAAATGAACAAGGTTATTTGTTTTTAGGTCACTCAGAAAGTATGGGTAAAGAGCATTCGCAATTCAAAAACTTAGGGAAAACTATGTACCAAAAGGGACAAAATGCACGCTGAGTTCAGGCCGGTATTACCTAACTTTGAACATATTAAACGATATTGGGATTCGGGCCGAGGTAGCGTTGTTGCTAAAGTACTTCCGGGTGAGTTTTATGTTTCTAAAAATAATGAACTGATCTCTACAGTTCTGGGTTCGTGTATTGCGGCTTGTGTATACGATGAAGTACTTGGTATTGGCGGGATGAATCACTTTATGTTACCAATTCAAAAGGGAGTAGAACTTAAAAATGCGCATAGTTTAAGTTGTCGGTACGGTAATTGGGCTATGGAGTATCTTATAAACGAAGTTTTAAAAAATGGCGCGTCTCGGTGTAACCTAAAAGTAAAACTTTTTGGCGGGGGGAAAATTATTAGTGCGATGACTGATATAGGGCTGGGTAATATTAGTTTTGCAGCAGCGTATATTAAAGAAGAGGCATTAAATCTAGTTGCCCATGATATGGGGGGGCCGTGGCCGCGAAAAATATTTTTTCACCCGAACACTGGTAAAGTTCATATGAAAAAACTTAAAAACCTACATAATAATACGATTGAAAAACGCGAAGTCCGTTACTTACAAAACCTTAAAAAGCAAGAAGTAGTAACCGATATAGAGCTGTTTTAGGAGTATGCATGATTAAAGTATTAATAATTGACGACTCCCCTTTAATTAGGCGTTTACTCACTGAAATATTACAACAAGCTAAAGACATTACAGTAGTGGGGAGTGCTGAGGATCCCTACGAAGCTCGCGAAATGATAAAAAAACTCAGTCCTGATGTATTAACGCTCGACGTAGAAATGCCAAAAATGGATGGTATTAGTTTTTTAAAAAACTTAATGCGATTAAGACCAATGCCAGTAGTGATGATTTCAACACTGACACAAAAAGGCTCTCCTATCACACTAGAAGCGCTCGAATTAGGGGCTGTTGATTTTATAGCTAAGCCTACTAATAACGTAAGAGAGCAATTGAGCCAATATGCATCACTTGTCCAACAAAAGGTGCGAATAGCTGCTGGAGCAAGAGTAAGAAGCTATAAAAAAACGGTCGTCACAAATGAGCCTATTAATACTCATTCTCAGTTTTTACTTAATAAAGTAATAGCGATAGGTGCTTCAACGGGGGGGACTGAGGCTATAAAAGAAGTGCTTATTAAAATGCCACAAAATTGCCCGCCAATTGTAATTACTCAGCATATTCCTCCTGTGTTTAGCGCTTCATTTGCTGAGCGAATGAATCGTACATGCACGATAAATGTGAAAGAAGCTGAACATGGCGATAAGCTTAGCGCAGGCTGGGCTTATATAGCACCGGGTGGGTTTCATTTAAGTATTAAAAAACGAGGTGTTAGCTTGTATTGCCAGCTTGATGATGGCGAGCCGGTGAACAGACATAAACCTGCGGTAGATGTGTTGTTTAACTCATTAGTTGAAACTGGGGCTAAAAACGTAGTTGCAGCCATACTAACAGGAATGGGGAGTGATGGCGCAAAAGGTTTACTTGCACTAAAACAAAACGGAGCACATACCTTGGCTCAAGATGAGTATTCGTCTGTGGTATGGGGTATGCCTAAAGCAGCTGCTGAGCTAAATGCAGCTGACGAGATAGTTGCGCTGGATAAAATAACCCAGCGGCTTTTACATCAGGCCGTTAAGGTTTAGATGCTTCAATTACCCAAGGCTGCGAAAACCAAAAGTAATCACCAGGGCTTGAAATAGAAGGGGCCGTGCAATTAAAACGAGAACGCCCTTTATTAAGCACCTTTGGTGAGGTGATTTCGACAGTATTTTTAGTTATCCATTTTAAATCTGCTTGGCCTACGCTTGATACATAACAGGCAAATTGGCTCTTATGAAAATCACCCATCTTAAATTCCATTGTGAGCGTGGGTGGATTTTGCTGTGTAACGCTATTTTGATAAGTTAAATTGGTGATATTAAACGCGCGTGAGTTAAGCTTAGTAATAAGGGTTTCTAGCTTGCTGTAAAAGCCTGATGCAGGAAAACGCGGCAAGCGGCTAAAATTAGAATCTTTATTTACAGCGCCTGAGTGCTGGCCAATACCTACAAAGCCAAGCTCTGTCACGAGTGCTTGCAGCTCGTTATTAAACTCACCATACGGGTATGCTAAGTATTTATAGTTGTGGCCTATTTCTTCTTTTATGCGCTTTTGAGAGTTAAGAATATCTTGCTTAATACGTGATTGCCATTGTGCATCGGTTTCGTTTTCAAGCTTAAGGTGTAAGTAATCATGTTGTCCGCTATGATTGGCTATTAATGCCCCTTTTTTAGATAATTCTTTGAGCTTATCCCACCCCATTACGTAACTCATACCTTCGTCTATTAATTTAGGATTTACAAAGATAGTGTACGGGTAGCCAAACTTTTCTAAAATAGGTGCGGCTTGTTCATAGTTATTGTTATAGCCATCATCAAAGGTGATGGCTAGAGTTTTATCAGGTAAAGTTTCACCTTGTTGAAGCGCGCTAATTAACTCATTAAGAGGAATAACGTTAAAGTTGTGCTCTTTTAAATAGCTTAAGTGCTCCGTAAATGTATTGGCGCTAACGCTCGTGACAGCGGGTAGGGTTTCACTAACATGATGATACTGTAAAATAATGGCTGCTTGAGCCCGTACAGATACACTAATGAGGATAAATAACACTAAATGAAACAATTTCTTATACATAATAAGGCACACCATAAAAGCTTGCTGTTGTTAGCGGGTCCGATGATACTATCAAATATCACAGTGCCGTTGTTAGGAATTGTTGATACTGCTGTAATTGGGCACTTAGGAAGCGCTCATTACTTAGCTGGAATTGCCCTTGGCTCTGCAGTTATATCTATTTTATTTTGGCTTGCTAGTTTTTTAAGAATGAGCACCACGGGACTCGTGGCACAAGCATACGGAAAAAACGATTTAACCCAACTTGCCGCTTTACTTAAACGAAGCCTATTGCTTGCAAGCGCAGTGGCCGTGCTATTAATTGTGTTATCCCCATTAATAAAGCACGCTATTGCTTACCTCTCCGCAGCCAATGGCGACGTACTTAACCAAGCTTATCAGTATTTTAGCATTCGTATTTTTAGTGCTCCAGCAGCATTATGTAATTTAGTGTTACTGGGTTGGATGCTCGGTGTGCATTATGGTCGAGGTCCATTTTATTTATTACTCGTCACTAATATCGTTAATATAGTGCTCGATATTTATTTTGTTGTTTATTTAGATTGGGCAGTTGCAGGCGCTGCATGGGCGTCACTTATTGCTGACTATACAGCACTAGTATTTGCACTGTTTTTAGTGGCTAAACTAGCTAAAAAACAAGACATTGATCTAAATGTACCGAATTGGTTGAGTATTAGCAAAATGGCTGAATTATTGAGTTTGAATAGAGATATATTTATTCGCTCTTTAATACTGCAATTATGCTTTAGTTTTATGACATTTTACGCGGCGCGTATAGGCGAAACTACATTAGCTGCTAATGCTGTCTTACTTAATTTTTTAATGTTGGTGAGCTTTGCTCTTGATGGCGTTGCTTACGCCTCTGAGGCAAAAGTAGGGCAAGCGAAAGGCCAAGGAAGTGTTAAGAATATAGAGCTGTGGGTTAAAATAAGCGTATTTTGGGGTATGCTTTTTGGTGTGTTATATAGCCTATTTTTTGCATTATTTGGCAACACCATAATCAAGCTTTTAACCAATGTGCCAGAGGTTATTCAAGAGGCAACGCATTATTTACCATGGATAGTAGTATTACCAATTTTGGCCATGAGTTGCTTTTTGTTTGATGGTGTTTTTGTAGGGCTTACGCGAGCAAAGAACATGCGTAACAGTATGATGCTTTCAGCTGGAGTTGGCTTTTTTGGTGTGTTTTGGGTGTTTATAGACTTGCAAAATAACGGGTTATGGCTGGCTATGAGCTGTTTCATGTTAATGCGCGGGGTTACATTAATAATTAAATATCACCACTTAAAAATAAATAATCAGCTATTAGATTAAATAAATGGTTTATTTCCAGAGATCGGGGTCGTGGTGTTTAGGGCCCATATCTTTTAAAACTTGTGAAAAACGATTAGCAAAAATACCGCAGTAGCCCCAACCGGCAAAAAATAATGCGGGGAGTAAAATTATAACGCCAATTATTTGTAAGCTGTAGTGGGTGTAATACCCAATAGATATGAATATCACGGCTAGCACAAACAGTGCTAAGCCGCGAAAAAAGCGCTTTAAGCTCAGCTTAGGATTGCTCCCTAAGCGATAGATAAGCTGCTTTAGCATTTACAAGGCCTAATAGTAAGAGTGATCGCCCGCTTCGTGTTCTGTTATATCAGCAACACCGGTGATTTCTTCAAACTTAGCTATCATTTCTTTTTCAATGCCTTCTTTTAGTGTTACATCGATCATAGAACAACCATTACAACCACCACCAAACTGAAGTATAGCTATACCTGCAGCTGTAATCTCAACAAGGCTTACTTGACCACCGTGGTTAGCAAGTTGTGGATTTACTTCGGTTTCTAGCATGTGCTGTACACGTTCGTTTAACGATGCATCGTCACCTATTTTACGCGCCTTTGCATTTGGTGCTTTTAGCGTTAACTGAGTACCCATTTTGTCGGTAACAAAATCGATTTCAGCTTCTTCTAAAAATGGAGCACTTTCTGCATCTACAACGGCATCAAAACCGTTAAAGTTTAGGCGAATATCGCTCGCTTCTACAGCGTCTTCTGGACAATAAGACACACCACATTCCGCTTGTGATGAACCAGGGTTTACAACAAACACACGAATATTGGTTTGTTGTGATTGATCTGCTAATAGTTTAGCAAAATGCGCTTGCGCTGTTTCGGAAATAGAAATCATAAAACCATCTATACTTGACTAAATTACTCGGATACTGCGTATCATACTCCGCTCATCGTGTTGCGGCTAGTGTTGAGCGTAAAAAGTTGGCATCTATTTTAAGCAATGGTAGCGTGCAAACAACGAACATTTTTTGAGTGATTTATATGCGTTTGGTATTAACATTAATGGTGGTGTTGCTTAGCTTTTCAAGTGTAGCTAAGCCACTTTCGTATTATTTTGAACAAGATGTAAAATTTGACCCTTCAATTCCTACTCCTGAGCAAGTACTCGGTTACGAAGTAGGAGAGTGGCACGTGAGACATGATCAGCTCGTACGTTATATGGAAATACTTGCTGATAAAAGCGACCGTATAAATTTTGAAGTGATTGGCCGCACACATGAACAACGCCCCCTTGTCATGCTAACAATTACAGCAGCTGATAAGTTATCAAGCATAGAGCAGACACGCCAAGCTCACTTAGCACGCTTAAGTAACGATGGATCAGATGCTAATTCTACAAAGCAGCCTGCCGTTGTATGGATGGGGTATAGTGTGCATGGTAATGAGTCATCAGGTAGTAACTCATCTTTGCTGGTGGCATATTACTTAGCTGCTGCACAAGGTGCTGAAATAGATGAGTTATTAAACAACACGGTTATTTTACTCGACCCTTCGCTTAATCCTGACGGACTTGCTCGTTTTGCTAACTGGGCCAACAGTAACCGAGGTATGAACTTATCAAGCGACCCTAAAACCCGTGAACATGTTGAAAACTGGCCAAGTAGTCGTACCAATCATTACTGGTTTGATTTAAATCGTGACTGGTTATTACTACAACACCCTGAATCGCGCGCGCGTATTGCTAAATTTCATCAGTGGAAACCAAATGTCTTAACCGATTTTCATGAAATGGGACCAAACAGCAGTTACTTTTTTCAGCCAGGTATTCCTAGTCGTAAGCATCCTATAACACCGGATGAAAATGTAACGTTAACTAAAGCGATTGCTAACTATCACGCAAAAACATTAGATGAAAACAACGCACTGTACTTTACTGAAGAAAGCTTTGACGACTTCTATTACGGTAAAGGTTCAACCTATCCCGATGTAAATGGTGGCATAGGCATTTTATTTGAGCAAGCAAGTTCTCGCGGGCATATCCAAGACACTATAAATGGACCTTTGAGCTTTCCCTTTACTATTAAAAATCAACTATTAACGAGTTTATCTACCTTTAAAGCCGCTGTTGATAACCGCCAAGCATTACTTGATTACCAAGCTAAGTTTTATAATCAAGCTACTGATTTAGCCAGTGATGAAAGCTTTGAAGGTTATGTTATTGAGGGCGCGGATGACAACACTCGTATTAAAGATTTTTTAGGGTTGTTGAAACAGCATCAAATAGATGCTTTTTCGCTTACTAAATCACTCAAGGCAAATGGCAACAACTATACAACCAATAGCTACTTTGTGCCCTTAGCCCAGCCACAGTACCGCCTAATAAAAGCTATTTTTAGCGAGCAAAAAAACTTTGCTGATAACACCTTTTATGACGTATCTGGCTGGACTTTAGCGCATGCGTTTAACTTACCTTTTGCAAAAGTAAAAAGCAGTTGGGGTTTAGAGGTTGCAAGTACACCGTGGCAAAAAGCGGTAAAACCTTCTTTTGCTTCACTTGAGCAAGGCTATGCGTTTGGCTTTTCGTGGGATGATTACCTAGCACCTAAAATGCTAAACAGCCTTTTAAAGCAAGGTATTAAAGCGCGTGTAGCGCTAAGCCCATTAACAGCCAAATCAAACTCAAGTGAAGTAAGCTTTGATGCTGGTAGTATTATTGTGCCAGCAGGCTTACAAACGAATAATGATTGGGTTGGAATATTAAATAAAGCACAAAACGAGTTTGGAATTGCAATCAAGCCTATTAACTCAGGTCTTACAAGCAAAGGAGCCGATTTAGGGTCTCGTACAATGGCGGTTGTTAGCGAGCCAAAAGTATTATTGGTAGGTGGTAAAGGCGTAAGCCAGTACGAAGCTGGGGAAGTATGGTATTACCTCGATCGCTTTGTAGGTGTTGCGCCAACAATTGTTGAAATGGAGCGTTTAAACTCTATTGAACTCAGTAATTACAGCCATATAGTACTTGCTCATGGTAACTACAATAGCTTATCTGATACCGACAAAGTGGCTATAAAAAGCTGGGTAAGAAAAGGCGGCGTTATTTGGGGCCATAAAGGCGGTGCTAAATTTTTAGCTGATCAGCAATTACTTAAAGCAAGCTATCTATCACGCCAAGATGTAGCAAGTGCATTTAAAACAAAAGGTTTAAGCTACGCCGATAAGGACCATTTAGCAGGACGTCAACGCATTGCAGGTGCCATTTTTAATACTAATGTAGATTTAACTCATCCGCTTACATTTTCACTTAAGCGCAATACATTGCCTGTATTCAAAAACAGTACTTGGTTACTAGAAGCTTCCGATGCACCGTTTGTAAATGTGCTTACCTACACTAAAAATCCATTATTGGCAGGCTTTACCGATGCTGTTAATGTTGAACAAGTTGCTGGTGGTGCGGGCTTAATTGCACACTCGTACGGACGAGGTACAGTAATCGGCATGACCGACGATCCTGTATTTAGAGGTTACTGGTATGGGACTAGTCGACTACTAAGCAATGCTTTATTTTTTGGTCATACGTTTCGTGCAAATGGCGAATAATACCAATTTGCATAATTAAGTGATCTACTTTGAGGATGGAAAAACGTGTTGATAGCTAGGCAAAAAGTTCGCTATTTAGTTGGTCTCGGCAATTGCTCCTGCATTGCTCTACCTTCTGCATCCATGCAGTCGTAAATGAGAATTTTTTAACACAGGTAGCGACACGTTTAGCCCAACAAAATGATTAAGTATTATTGCGGATTGGTTTAATACTTTTTAATAATTAAATAGGCGTTAAGCAAGTTGTAAAAGCCCACACTTGTTTAGCGCCTGCTTGTTTTAGTGCACTAGTAGCTGCGTTTAATGTTGCCCCTGTCGTCATCACATCATCAACAATAGCGACTGTTTTACCGGCCATATCCTGTGTACAAATAAAGGCATTTTTTAAGTTTCTTATACGCTTTGCTTTGGATAGCTCCGACTGAGCTTGTGTTTTTTTATCGCGAATAAGAACATTACTTAGTGGGGCGTAATTAGCTAAACAGGGTTGCCAAACTTGGCTTACCTGATTAAATCCACGAGTAATAAAGCGGCTTTTATGAAGAGGTAAAATAATAAAGGTATCTGGCAAGTTAGGGCTTTGCTCAAAAAACTGCGTTAACTGTTTTTGTATAATTTGCTGCAATGCCTTTTTATAATGAATTTGATTATTAAATTTTAGCCTTTTAAGCCAATGCTCAAAGGGAGGCTGATAAAAAGCGCATGCAAATAATTTATCAAACTCGCAATTAGGAAACATCTCAATAATATCAGGTCGATGCAATAAACTCGTATGCTTACTAAAATCAAACAATGGTAAATCTTCAAGGCAATAATCACATAGCCCTAAAGAGGTCGCAATCGAGTTTTGACACTGCACGCAATAGGAGGGAAATAACCAATTTAAAACGGCTTGTTTCACAGACTCGCTCCTTGCATTGCAATCGCCTTTCTAAACGTTATGATGAGCCTAAGTTTGGTAAAGGTTAGGCAAATATGCAAAATGAGTTAGTGTTATTACATGGTTGGGGAATGAATCAGGGTGTATGGCAGTTAGTACAGCCAGAACTTGAGTTTTTATATTCAGGAAATGTACGTAGCCATGACATACCTGGGTTTGGTAATAGCCATGTTTGCCCAAGCCCTTATACTTTGCATGATGCAGCAGAAATTTTAAGTAAGCAATTAAAGCCGAAGAGCATTTTAATGGGATGGTCGTTAGGTGGATTATTTGCACTTTATATTGCTAAGCATTGGCCTGAAAAAGTATCTAAAGTTATTTTAATAGCATCGACTCCTTTTTTTGCTGAGGCAGATAATTGGCCTGGAATAAAAGCGAATGTATTGGCGCAGTTTAAAGAGCAGTTAGTTAATCATCGAGAAAAAACAATAGAGCGCTTTTTAGCTATTCAAGCAATGGGTAGCGAGTCGGCGCGTGATGATATAAAGCAGCTTAAACAATTGCTAAATCAGTACCGCGCACCCCAAAGCGATGCCCTGAGTGCTGGTTTAGATATTTTACAAAACGACGATTTACGTGACTTATTTACTCATTGCCCAGTCCCTATTAGAGGAGTATTTGGCCGGCTTGATGCTTTAGTACCTTATAAAGCAATTAGCAAAATGTCAGCACTAAATACTGAGTTTGAATATGAAGTACTAGATAAAGCATCTCATGCACCATTTATTTCTCATAAAAGTGAGTTTTTATCTGTCGTTAAATCAATGCTTTAAAATAGAGCTAAGAATAGCGCTGTTTAAAGCTTTATTTTGAGCAGAACCTGAGCGATAATTAAACAATATTTATTTGGTGGAGGTTTTAATATGCCAATCGGATCAGTATTTAATAGTGGTATAGAAGGGTTTAACCGAGCTAGCCAAGGTATTGAAAAAGCCAGTGCTGAGATTAACCGTGCCAGTATAGAACAACAAGATGACGCGCAATTAGCGCAGCAACGTCAGCTTACGGCAGCACGCCCTGAAGAAGCGATTACTGCACCAGTAGCACAACCAGCTCGTGTTGATGAAGCGCTTGTTAACTTAAAAGTTGAAGAGTTTAATGCCAAGGCAAATACGCAATCAATTCAAACGGCCGATGATGTACTTGGCACGTTAATCGATATTAAAGTTTAGTATTATGAATATTGTCACGCCATTTCCGTCTATTAATATAAACACCGCAAATGTTTATACGGAAACCGCACGGCGTGACAACCAACTACGCGAAGTTATTCCGGCTCCCGCATCTAGTAGCGCAAGTAATACAGAAACCAAAGCGCAAAGTGATGCTGAAAAAGCAAAATTGCCAGGCAGTAGCGATGGTGCGACGTATAACGCAACGGGAAAAATAGCAGACGAAAAGTCAGTTCAGCAGCGCGATGGAAACTCAGAAAATCCTGAGGGCACTGAGCAAGAAAGTGAAGCAATTGAGAAAAAAGAATCTGAGCAAGAAGAGCTGCAATTAGAACAAGAACAACAACAAATTACAGAGCTAAAAGCACGGGATACTGAAGTACGAATACACGAACAAGCACACGCTTCTGTAGGCGGGCAATATGCTGGCTCGCCAAGCTATGAATACCAACGTGGCCCAGATGGTACTAACTACGCAGTTGGCGGAGAAGTACAAATAGATGTATCAGAAATTCCGGGTGACCCGCAAGCAACTATAGACAAAATGCAAACGGTACGCGCTGCCGCATTAGCGCCTGCAGAGCCTTCGGGAGCTGATCGCTCTATTGCTGCAGATGCTACGCAAAAGCTAGCAGCGGCTCAAGCTGAGCTTGCACAACCTGAAAAAGAAGAAGACGCAAAAAGTAAACTTGAAGCGTCATTCTCTAGCGATGAAAGCAGCGATACAAAAACAGCTAAAAGTGACGAGCAAACACGTGATGCCGATGTTGAAGCACGGGCGGGGCGTATTGCTAACTTTTATCAAATGGCTACATCGCCAGCGAGCCAAAGTAGTTTTTCAGCGTTAAGTTAATAATTTAGCAAAACATAACCACAAAAAAACCGCTTACGCGGTTTTTTTCGTTTTAGCTTAGTTGTACAAGTATTATTTTTTTACTTTAGCATTAGCGAACGCATCGGCAAATGCATTGCCCATTAACGCATTACCGTTGTCACGTTTAGGCTTTGCAGCGCGAGGTTGCGAATTATTAGCACGTGCTTGTGGCTTTTGCGTAGCTGGAGCTGCTGACTTATTACTTGTGTCAATATCGTCATCTAAGCGCATAGTAAAGCTTATGCGTTTACGTGCAGCGTCTACTTCAACAACTTTAACCTTTACAATATCACCAGCTTTAACAACTTCACGCGGATCTGATATAAATTTATTCGTGATTGCTGAAATATGCACTAAACCATCTTGGTGAACACCTACATCAACAAACGCACCAAAATTAGCAACGTTTGAAACCACGCCTTCTAAAATCATACCTAGTTTTAGGTCACTAATTTTTTCAACACCGGCTTTAAACTCAGCTGTTTTAAATTCAGGTCGAGGATCTCGACCAGGTTTATCAAGCTCAGTAATAATGTCGGTAACGGTTGGTAAGCCAAACTTTTCGTCAGTGTAATCGTTAGCAGCAAGTTTAGTTAAAAAGTCGCTGTTACCAATTAGGTTACTGACATCTAAGCTATTGCGTTCACAAATGCGTTTAACAACAGGATAAGCTTCAGGGTGTACTGATGAGTTATCTAGTGGATCGCTACCATTGTTAATACGTAAAAAACCAGCCGCTTGTTCAAATGCTTTTGGCCCTAAACGCTCAACCTTTTTAAGCTCACTACGTTTAGTAAATGTGCCGTTAGCATCGCGATAATTAACGATATTTTGCGCTAATGTTTTGTTTAAACCAGATACGCGTGTAAGTAACGGTACCGAGGCCATGTTTAAATCTACGCCTACTGAGTTTACACAGTCTTCAACTACTGAAATAAGGCTCTGGCCTAACTGGCTTTGTGATACATCATGTTGGTATTGGCCAACACCAATTGATTTTGGCTCAATTTTAACAAGTTCAGCAAGAGGATCTTGAAGGCGGCGTGCAATAGAGACAGCCCCTCGTATAGAAACATCTAAATCTGGAAATTCATTAGCTGCAAATTCAGAAGCTGAGTAAACCGATGCACCCGCTTCGCTAACCATAATTTTACTAAGCTTAAGTTCGCTGTTTGCTTTGATAAGCTCAGCAACCAACTTATCTGATTCGCGTGATGCAGTACCGTTACCAATCGCAATTAGCTCAACTTTATGCTGACGGCAAAGTTGCTCTAACGTACGCACTGATTTATCCCAATGATTTTGTGGTGCATGAGGGAAAATAGTTTGTGTAGCTAGTAATTTACCTGTGCTATCAACAACGGCAATCTTACAGCCAGTACGAAGGCCTGGATCAAGACCTAAAGTAGTACGAGGGCCTGCAGGTGCAGCCATTAATAAATCTTTTAAGTTTTTAGCAAATACATCTATTGCACCGGCTTCTGCTTTTTCGCGCATTGCTGCAAAAAACTCATTCTCTAGGTGTAACCCTAGCTTAACTTTCCACGCCCATTGAACAACGTTTAATAACCAAGGACTTGCCGCTTTATATTTAATATCTAAACGGTAATGCTCAGCAATCATGTTTGCACATAATTGTGCTGAATTTTCTGCACTAGGCTCTGGGTTTATATTTAACTGAAGTACACCTTCATTTCGAGCTCTAAGCATTGCAAGCGCACGGTGAGAAGGTACTTTTTTAAGAAGTTCTTGATGCTCAAAGTAATCACGGTATTTTGCACCGGCTTGCTCTTGGCCTTTAATCACAGTACTTTCAATTGCGCCATTTTGGCTAATGTGGCTTCTAAATTTAGCAAGTAATTTTGCGTCTTCAGCAAAGCGTTCCATTAAGATGAATTTAGCGCCTTCAAGTACCGCTTTTGTATCTGCAAAACCTTTTTCAGCACTTACAAACTGTTCCGCTTGTTGCTCTGGGTCAAGGTTAGCATCTTTAAATAGTGCATCTGCAAGAGGCTCTAAACCAGCTTCAATTGCTATTTGGCCTTTAGTGCGGCGCTTAGCTTTATATGGTAGGTATAAATCTTCAAGTTCTGTTTTACTTTGTGCATTAGTTATATCGGCACTTAGCTCTGGCGTTAGTTTATTTTGCGATTCGATTGTCGATAAAATAAAACTACGGCGCTCTTCTAGTTCACGTAAATACGATAAACGCTGCTCTAAAAGGCGTAATTGGGTGTCGTCTAGGCCGCCTGTAACTTCTTTTCTGTAGCGGGCAATAAAAGGAACAGTTGCGCCTTCATCAAGTAACTTTGTTGCAGCAACAACCTGTTGCTGCTGTGCGTTTAACTCACCGGCTAAACGTGCAGAGATATCGCTCATGCAAAAACCTTTTTATACAATAAAATAAGACCAGAAGGGTGTTACTGGCGCTGTTAATTGCTTGAATAATATCACAGGAGGTAGTAATGAAAAGCTCTTAAAGCAAGCTATTTTACTTGCTTTAAGATGGTTGGGTCGGGAGCAAATCAATTCAACTAAAAGAGCGCCCTAGTGAGGGTGCTCAATGTTTTCTAATACCTCACTGAAAGAGTGAGCAATAGGTGAGATATGTACAGGAATATGTAATGTTTTAGCTATTTGGCGAGCTGAAATTAAACCACAAATTTCGTTACTCGCCGTTGTAACTAATAAAAACATTGTGCCCTGATGCTCCATCGTTTGCAGCGCATCACCAATGCATGCGTAGCTTAAGCTTTGCATACTTACACCTGTAAGGCGGTTAACTGGTGTCATGATGTCACGTAAGCTTACTTCGCTTCGTTGCATATTTAAGCGCTCTGCAATAATAGTAATTTTAGAGCTTTGTAAATCGGCGCTAGAAACTAGGCCAATTAATTTTTGGTGTTCGTCTGTTACTAAAACAAAGTCAGATTGTTGTGCACTTACTTGTTTAAGTGCATCTGTAATCGTTGTTCCATGCTCTGCACGAATAGGTGTTTTTTGAGTAAAGTTATTCACCATTTTTAGCGCTGGAGAAGATAAATCGATTAATGGTTGATCATCTGCAAATGTGCTAGCAATAACGCCATGAGAAATATTTTGGGTACGTAATTCTTTAAAGTTAGACATAGTAGTCACCTTAGTAGTTATAAAATTTAATTAAGTTGTAAAATAATGAATTAAATTAAATAGCTAGGTGGTCCGCGTTGGTATGCAGTGCTAAAAGGTCTGTTTAGATTAGTGCTCTTATAAAAAGAATCTACGACATTAGGAAGTGGTTGAGGCGACCTAAAGGTAATAGTGTTAACGTGAGAGTCCACGTCAAAATCGAGGTTTGCTTGGTCAGGAATATCACAAGTAATAAAGTGATTAGATAGTTTAGCGTTATCAAGGTTTACGTCAGTGTTGCTGGCATGCAGCGTCAAACTTACACTCATTAAAAGTGCAAACAATACGGCATTACTAAATATGCGCTGTACCATGTTTGACATAATCACGACCTTAATTAACTGCTTTCAAATTAAACAAATCAACTTGAATAATTCAGTTATAGCTTATTGCTTTAATTTACACAATCAAAAGTTAACATGATCTGAATCAAAACTTTTTATTTCTTTTTTTGGTAATCGATACTGTTTACATACCACTGCTTTTTTCCCTGAGGAGTGGTCACTTCAAATTCGTCATCTACTTGTTTTTTAATCAACGCACGCGCCATAGGTGAGTCTATTGATATGTAATCTTTACGGTCGTAAATTTCATCAGGACCTACAATTCTGAACTTTTTAACTTCACCTTCTTCGTTTTCAATTTCAACCCATGCACCAAAAAATACTTTTCCATCTTGCACGGGAGAGTAGTCAATAATTTTTAAATCAGGTATGCGTTTGCGTAAGTAGCGTACCCGGCGGTCAATTTGGCGCAGCAATCGCTTGTTATATTGATAGTCTGCGTTCTCAGAGCGATCTCCGAGGCTGGCTGCCCAGCTTACTATTTTTGTTACTTCTGGGCGTTTTACGTTCCATAGTTGATCGTGTTCTTGTTGTAATTGCAAGTAACCTTCGCGAGTAACTAAATTTGTTTTCATGACCAATTCTTTATTAACTCTAATGGTGTGCACGTTATTAAATTTGCCAAAATTTGTCGAGCGTAAAATGTAATAAAGTACGAGTAAGGAAGCTTTGAAATGTTCAGTAACAATCTAAGCAAGTAATTAGTTTTTGATAATTAAGTTTTTCATTTATATTAACTAGTAATTGGATATAAAAATAAGAAAGAGATTATGGGACACGAGACCACAAAAGTATTAGTTGTTGATGACGATATGCGCTTACGCAGTTTGCTTGAACGTTACTTAGTAGAGCAAGGCTTTATTGTTAGAACCGCAGGAAACTCGGAGCAAATGGATAGACTCCTAGAGCGTGAAAACTTTCACTTAATGGTTCTCGATTTAATGCTTCCAGGCGAGGATGGTTTATCTATTTGCCGCCGACTACGCCAAAAAGAAAATGAAATTCCTATTGTTATGCTTACTGCAAAGGGTGACGAAGTAGACCGTATTATTGGTCTTGAACTTGGCGCTGACGATTACATTCCAAAACCATTTAATCCACGTGAGCTACTTGCTCGCATAAAAGCAATTTTACGCCGCCGCGCAAAAGAAGTGCCAGGTGCTCCAGCTGCTGAAGAAAACTTAATCGCTTTTGGTAAATTTACGCTTAATTTAGCAACGCGCGAAATGAGTGAAGGGGATAAAACAATATCGCTTACCAGTGGTGAGTTTGCAGTGCTTAAAGCGCTTGTTTCGCATCCGCGTGAGCCACTTAGCCGCGATAAGCTAATGAACTTGGCGCGTGGCCGCGATTACAGTGCGCTTGAGCGAAGTATTGATGTGCAAGTGTCGCGACTTCGCCGCATGATTGAAGTAGATGCTGCTAATCCTCGATATATTCAAACCGTTTGGGGTTTGGGGTATGTGTTTGTTCCCGACGGTGAAAAGTAATATTTATGGGCATGTTTCCGCGCAGTGCTTTTGGGCAAACTGTTTTTTTAGTGGCGGCTTTGTTGCTAATAAATCAAATAGTGTCTTATGTTACGGTTAGTTTTTATGTTGTAAAACCAACTATTGAGCAAGTTAACTTGATGCTTGCTAAGCAAATTAAAACGGTATTTATTGACTGGGAAGATGGCGTTGAAATAAACGACGAAGTATCTGCGAAGTTTTTTGAAATTACCGGCATCGAAGTGATGACGCAGCGCGAAGCAATGCGTCAAGGGCTTGGACAAAGCCGCGAATATTCTATGCTATCGCGTAGTATGACTGAGCAACTTGGTGGTTATTCTCGTGTACGTATTAGCCAAACTGATCCATTGATTTATTGGGTTGAAGCACCGCAAGCGCCAGGTTATTGGGTAAAAGTACCGCTTAAAGGTTTTAAAGAGAATAACTTAGAGTTTTTAACTTTTTACTTATCAAGTATTGGCTTTTTAAGTGTGCTGGGTGGGTGGTTGTTTGCAAGGCACCTTAATAGGCCATTAAAAGCACTGCAACAAGCTGCAGTGAAAGTAGGTAAAGGCGATTTTTCTACCAAATTAGAAGAAGAAGGCTCAACAGAAGTAATAGAAGTAACGCGCGCGTTTAATCAAATGTCGCGCGGAATTGCCGCACTTGAAAACGACCGCCGTTTACTAATGGCTGGTGTATCGCATGATTTACGTACGCCGCTTACGCGTATCCGTTTAGCCACCGAAATGATGGTTGATGAAGATGACTATCTTCGTGAAGGTATTATTTACGATATAGAAGATATGAACGGGATTATCGATCAGTTTATTGAGTATTTACGCCACCATAAACGTGAAGAACTAAGTTGCGAAGATATAAATGCTTTAGTTGCCGAGGTTGTTAATTCTGAGCTTCAGCATCAACGTACTATTACGTTTAAAAGTAATCCAAATATAGGCAATATACCCTTAAGCTCTGTGGCTATTAAACGTGTAATTACCAACATGATTGGTAATGCGCTGCGTTATTCTGAGGGCGATGTTGAAGTACTTAGTTACTTTAATTCAAACAAAAAATATGTAGTTATCGCTGTAAACGATAGTGGTCCTGGGATCCCTGAAAACGAATTAGAGTCTGTGTTTGAGCCCTTTAAGCAAGGCGATGCTGCACGTGGCAGTGAAGGTAGTGGCTTAGGCCTTGCCATTATTAAACGCATTGTTGATATGCACGACGGTAAAGTAAAACTAGAAAACCGCCCAGAAGGCGGTTTAAGTGCACAAGTATATTTGCCAATCAAGGTATCAACTCCTGCAGTATCAAAGTAAGCTAAAGCATGGTTGGCTCTGTGCTTTTAAATAAAGCCCGTTAAAAGTATTACTCGGGCTCCCAAACGTATAAGCCATATTTTTGCATTACTTTTTTAAGGTCACCAGATTTTCTGAGCTCCTGCATACCAGTATCTATAAGTTGAGCATATTCATGTGCTTTAGGGTTTTTAGGTGAGAAGCACATCCTACCCCATAGTATTTTGTCAAACTGACCTGCTTTTTCAAAGCTATCTTGCAGACCATATTTTTGTAGTTTGTAATCGGCTACATAGGCAGCTTCACTAAATGTATCGATTCGGCCTAATTTCAGTTTTTTAAACAAGCGATAAATGAGATCTTCTGAACCATGATGAACCTGAATTAGCTGCTCGTTATCGCGGTTTTCTTCAAAGTAGCTTTGAACTTCAGGAGATATTGGTGAAAAATCGTAGCCTGCAATAACGCCAAATCTTATTAACTTTAGAGACTCCATCCCATTGTAACGCCATTGAGTGCCTTTTTTGACGTAAAAGCTATATATCATCGGGCCTACAGTGTTTTTAGAACATATATTTACTTTTGAACTACTGTCGTTACTTATAGCTACAGCATCATACTTTCCACTCTCTGTTCCTTTTAAAGAGCGTAAATAAGGGACTATATAAAAATTTACTTGGTGGCCTGCACGTTCTAAGATTATTTTTTCTAGCTCTAATACAAAGCCTATGGAATTATTATCGGAGGTATCACTGCAAACGTACGGGCAGAAGTCGAGTGCAGCAATATCAAGAGTATCAGAGCGTACGTTGCTACAACCAATTAGGGCAGCAAACATAATAAGTTTTGGTTTAATTGACACTGTAATATTACGCCCTTATTTTTATTAGTTTGGTAGTTCACTTGTATCGCGTTAATTATTGTTGATAATTTGTTAAATTCAACTTTTTAAAGAATAAGGCAGGGCTTTTGTTGTTTTATAATAATTAAGTGAATTGGCATAAATACCAAACATGCCTTAGTTAGAGCATTGGTAGGTTTAAATCTACCAATGCTCCGTAAACGGTGCAGGCATAATAATAAAAAATTAAAGTGCCCTAAAGCGAATGGCTGTGCCGCCGCTGGTAGCGAGTTTTAAGGTTAGTTTATCGCTTGCCGTGACTACATGTTTTTCGATATTTAAATCGTATGGATTGTTTTTCCACTCTGCGTTTTTACCATCTTGATAAATTTGCGCTTCAAACTTTTTACCTTGCTCTAAAAAGTCGAGCTTTACCTCAATTGTTCTGGCTTTCTCGTCAGTAACAGCACCTAGGTACCAATCGTTTCCTGAGTATTTAGTGCTTTTACGTTCTTTACGGGCAAATACAATAAAGTCGCCTACTTCGCCATCAAGGGCAATACTTTGCTGCCAATCTGTTGGTACGTCTTGAATAAATTGAAATGCGTCGGGCTTAGCCAAATAGTTTTTAGGTAAGTCGGCAGCCATTTGAATTGGGCTATACAACACAACATAAAGTGCAAGTTGTTTGGCAAGTGTAGTTTGTGGGCGGTTTGTATCGCCTCCTAAACCATTAAAGCTCATATCAAAAATACCTGGCGTAAAGTCCATAGGGCCAGAGAGCATGCGGGTAAAGGCAAGCATTGGTACGTGTTCTGGGGGGTTAGGAGGCGAACCCCATGCATTATATTCTTGCCCGCGTGCACCTTCGCGCGCGATCCAGTTGGGGTAAGTACGGCGCAGGCCTGTATCTTTAATTGGCTCGTGCGTATTGATGCTAATTTTATGTTTAGCCGCAAGCTTTACGTTATGAAGGTATTCGTTAACCATAAATTGGCCGTCATGCCATTCATGGCGCGCAATACCGTTTTTGTCTATACGTTTTATATTTCCGCCATCGGCTACATAACCTGTTTTTACTTGGCTGACGTTTGACTTTTCGTAAAGTGTAAAGGCATCTTCCATTTGGTCTCGGTAGTTGCTTACATTGCCTGATGTTTCGTGATGGCCAATGAGATGTACGCCTTTTTCTTTGCCGTATTGAGCAAGCGCTGTTATATCAAAATCGTCGTACGGTTTGGTAAAGTTAAATACATCGCCATTAAAGTACCAATCGCCATCCCAGCCAATATTCCAGCCTTCAACGAGTACGCCATCAAAACCATACTGCGCTGCAAAATCCATATAGTATTTTGTGGTTTGCGTAGTGGCGCCGTGTTTTTTACCGCTACCCCAAGTTTGCGTGTTTATATGCATACCCCACCAAATACCGACGTATTTGCCAGGTTTAACCCACGACACGTCACCGAGATTATTAGGCTCGTTTAAATTTAGTATTATATCTGAATTAACTAGGCCAACAGCGCTGTCGGCTATTTGAATGGTGCGCCATGGTGTTTTAAAAGCACCTTGTTTTTTAACGGCAACACCATCTGACCAAGGGGTTAAGTCTGCTGTAAATGTGCCTGGACGGCGCTGATTAAGCACCATACCCGCGTAATCAACAAGAGCGGCTTCATGAATACTAATATGAGTACCGTCACTTGTTTTAAACGTAAATGGTGTGTGAGCTAGTGGAGCTTCGTTAAGTGGAGTAGTGTTGTAAACATATTCGTAGCGGTTCCAGCCACGAGCAGGTATCCACCATGCTGTTGCATCATGGCTATTGTTTATTGCAAACTCAGTCAGCTCTTTGGTTATTTCTGTATGTTCGAAGCCGGTTTGTTGTGGCACTTCGTATCTAAAACCTACACCACTATCAAATGCTTTAAATCGAATAGTGTAGGTACCTTTATTTGGCTCGTTTTTTGTAAAGGTAACGGCTACTTCGTTATATTCGTCAACAACGTTTTGGCGTTCGCCCCAAGGTTGTTGCCACTGCGAGTTAACGCTTTGTTGTTCAATGCTTTTAATTTTAAAACCGTCGCTAAAGGCCGCTTGTGTTTTAAATTCAAACCCCAGTAAAGATTTGTTTATAACCGCTTTGTTTTTAAATTTTATTGCGTAGCTTGGCGTGTTGTTTTCGTCAGAGATGCTTACTGTTATTTGTGTGTCTGGCGATTTTAGCTCTACAGTTTGTCCGTAGCTATTACTAGCAAAGGCTAAAAGCACAAGTGCAGGGATTCTCATGGTGTGTCCTTAGATGAGTCGGTGGTGACATTTAAGGATAATGACTGTTGATGATTAATACGACTGCCTACATACGTATTCAATGTTTTAAAAAATAGAAAGAATTTAGTGGTTTAATCGGTCTATAATGTAAACAAATTGATAATAGCGACAAGAAAATGATAAAAAGCTTACTTTGTGTATTTTTACTAAGTGTTAGTACTGGAGTTTTTGCAGCAAATATAACAATTAAAAATGCTAATAATGGCCCATTACCTAATGCTGTTGTGTGGCTAACTGCAGGAGATTCCTATGGCGTTATTCCTCCAGAAGCACCTTATGCGATGACCCAGCAAAATCGAGAATTTAAGCCGCGTATTTTAGTTGTCCCACAAAATGCAAAGGTAGAGTTTCCGAATGCGGACTCAATCATGCATCATGTTTATTCATTTTCTAAAGCTAAAACATTTGAATTAAAGCTATATAAGGAGCACCCAAAAGCGCCCATTACTTTTGATCAAACAGGGGTTGTTGAGCTTGGCTGTAATATTCATGATTGGATGTTAGGTTATATTGTGGTGGTCGATAGTACTATTTTTGCAATCACTGATGAAAATGGTCATGTTGATTTAAATGCCAATGTAGGCGAATACACGTTAAGTGTTTGGCATTCTGGGTTTAGTGATATTAGTAAGGTTGAATCTCAAACTATTACTGTGGCTACTAACCCGATCACTTATAAAGTAAAGCAGGAAATTGCGGAGCAAATTGACTTTGCTACGGATGAATTTGATGACTATTAATCGTTTAACGAGGCTGATATTTTTAGCCGGTGCTTTATGTTTTAGTAATGCATTGTATGCACAAGTAAAAGGCTTGTTACAAATTAGAGCCGTGCAGGGTGACGATATACGTAGCTTCCATGAGGGCGGCCTTGGGCTATATCGGCACGATACTAAAAGCGACGAACTGATTTTATCCCAAGGTATTTTAAATTTTAATGTTGATTTAGCATCTAGTTGGTCGGCTCATGGGGTGTTAAATGCGAATCAAGATCCTGACGTTGGCCTTGGTTTTACGCAAGCTTATGTAAAGTATCAGCCGCTATCTAACAGCAACTATAAATGGCATGTGCGTGTAGGGGGCTTTTATCCACTTATGTCGCTTGAAAACCCTGATATAGGGTGGACTTCTCCTTATAACTATACAAACTCAGCTATTAATAGCTGGATTGGCGAGGAAGTACGCACTGTTGGCGCAGAGATAACTATTAAGCGCCCAGCAAAACGTTTTAACAGCGCTCATAGCTTTAGTTTTGTAGGTGCTACATTTAAAGGCAATGACCCTGCCGGTACTTTACTTGCTTGGCGTGGTTTTGCATTACACGATAGGCAAACTACATTTAACGAAAGTGTTAAATTTGCGCCTGTAGCGGCATTAAATACGTATGAATTACGCTGGCAAGCTAATCAGGTTTTACCGTTTGAAGAAGTAGACGGACGTTTTGGCTATTACGCTGGCGTACACTGGGATTACTTAAAAAAATCACAATTTCGAATTTATTATTACAACAATAACGGTGACCCAACCACACTTAATATTAGTACAGGGCAGTATGCTTGGGATACTCGCTTTACAAGCGCCGCTTGGCTTTATAGGTTTAATAATAAAACCCGCTTTATAGCACAGGTACTTAATGGTAAAACCGAAATGGGCGCTAATGCTTTAATAGATAATGCCTTTTACAGCCATTATTTAATGTTAAGCCATAAAGAAGGCAAGCATCGAGTTTCTGTACGCTACGATTACTTTAAAGTGACAGATAACGACACTACTGCGTTTGATCCTAATGCAAGCAATGGGGAAGGTTTAACCGCAACATGGCGCTACCAGCTCACTAATAAACTACAAATAGGGGTTGAAGGTTCTGCACTTAAAAGTGTTGCAAAAAATAGAGAGCCAATTGGATTTAATGAACGAATCTCGCAGCAGCAAATAATGCTAAACGCTCAATGGCGATTTTAGGTTTTATAAACTAGATTTATTATCAAAAAGGTAGGTATTAAATATGTTTTTTTTTGGAGTAATTAATGAATTTGAATAGTATCCGCGTCAAAGTCTCTTTTCCTATTGTTATTTTAGGTATTGCTATCTTGTCGTTAATTATTGGGTATTCATACTTAATTAACTTACAAAAAAATGCATTAGATGTGCAATCCGATAAATTTATTAAGGCTGTGTCTCTTGCTTTGAGTGCCGACAGGGATTTGTATCAAGCAAAGGTTGCTGAGTTAAATTTAGTCGCACATAACGACAATAAAGAAGCTTATTTGCAAGAGCATAAAGAAAATGCTGAGCAAGTAACGCAAAGGTTAGAGCAGTACTTAGCTTTGTTATCGGACTATCCAAAAGCTATAAATGAGCTTCGCGGTTTTGATGGTGCTTATAATACTTGGTTAAACGCTTCACTGGCCTATATGAATGATAAAACAAATCTAAAAAAACAGTCTCAATCAGAAAAAGCATTTGACGAATTAAGAGCTACGCTTGATCAAGCTGGTGAATTAGCAGAGCAAACATCGGTTGAAGAAGTTCAAAAACTATCAGACACAATTGCTTCAACTAAGTTAACTATGCTTATTTTTGTCATATTAATTTTATTAGTGGCGTGTTGGTTTAGTTACCTTATTCCTAAGCAATTAACACAGCAAATTAACTATGTAACTTCTCGTATTAACGATATAGCCTCTGGTGATGGCGATTTAACTGGCAGGATCGCTATAACGTCTAAAGATGAATTTTCTGAACTTGCAACGCAGTTCAATCGTTTTCTCGACAACTTACAGCAATTAATTCGCGATATTTTAGAGCAATCAAAAGAGCTAAGTGAATTAGGAGGTGAGTTAAGTCAGGTTGCAAATAAAAACAATGCTGTAAATCAAACGCTCAGCCAAGCCTCTGAGTCAATAGTAAGTGCAGTGCATGAGATGAGTGTAGCAAGTAGAGAAGTTGCAGGTGTTGCTCAGCAATCATCAACAGAAGCTGATAAATCGTTAAATTTAGCTCAGCAAGGACTAACAGCGGTTGCGCACTCTAGTTCTCGTATTATTTCTTTGTCGCAAAATATGGAGCAAGCTATGGCGCGCTCTACAGAACTACAACAAAGTTCTGATAACATTGCCAAAGTACTTGAGGTTATTCGTGCAATTGCAGAGCAAACAAATCTGCTGGCGCTTAATGCTGCTATTGAAGCCGCGCGAGCTGGTGAATATGGCAGAGGTTTTGCTGTGGTAGCAGATGAAGTAAGAACATTGGCTACACGCACGCAAGTAAGCACAAACGATATTCAAAAAATGATAGAGCAATTTGCAACGAGCGTAGAACAATCAATTAAAGCGATAGATGAAGGTAAGCAATTTGCAGATGATGCGGTTGGCTCGTTTAGTCAAACTAATGATGTGCTTAATGCAATGCAAAGCTCGTCTACTAAAGTAAATGATATGGCGATGCAAACAGCGCAAGCGACTGAAGAGCAGACAACGGTTGCAGATGAAATAAGTCAAAACCTATCATCATTAAACGATCAAACTTTAGAAGGGGGGGCGCTTGCTCGAACTACTGAGGATGTATCTAAAAAAATGGAACAATTGACTGATGAGCTAAATCACTTAGTACATCGATTTAAAGTTTAAATAAGCTGATTATTTGGTTAGATAGCTCTTTAAGGTTTTAAAATATAACTGTACTTATGTTGTTTGTTAGCTCGATTTCAGTTTGAATAGTCATTATAAATATAAAAAGGGACTTTAAAAGTCCCTTTTTTAATGCAATTTTAACCTTGAGAAGTCAACAAAGCCTAAAGTGAATTAGTATTATTTTTTATCAAAAGCGCGTTTCATGTAGTTAGGTGTAGCGAGTGCACCATGATGAATACCGCTGTTGTAGTATTCACTTTGCTCAGCTATTTGTGCTGCGCCGTCTTCTCTAAAACCGTCAAATGCTTGTGATTTACGTGCAAGTGTTACCGACCATAAACCGCTTGGGTAAATTGGTTGCGGGAATGGCAGTGTTTGTAAATCGTTAAAGCCTACGCTTAGCATTGCTTCGCGCATTTCAACTAATAATGGCATATGCATAAGAGGTGATTCGCTTTGTTGTACTAAAACACCACCTGGGCGCAGTGCATCTAAACAGCTTGTGTAAAACGCATGATTAAATAAACCTTCACCTGGACCCACCGGATCGGTGCCATCAACAATAACCACGTCGATAGATTCGCTAGCGGCTTCGCGCATGTATTTAATACCGTCGTCAAACATAACCGTTGCACGGGCGTCGTTGTTAGATTCACAAAGCTCTGGGAAGTATTTTAACGACATTTGCGTTACTACTTCGTCTATATCTATTTGCGTTACAGTTTCTACGCCTGGGTGTTTTAATACTTCGCGTAAAGTACCGCAGTCGCCGCCGCCAATAATAACGACGTTTTTAGGGTTTGGGTGCGCTAAAAGTGCAGGGTGGCTGATCATCTCATGATAAAAGAAGTTTTCGCGGGTTGTTACCATAGTACACCCGTCGATGATCATTAAATTACCAAAGTCTGTGGTTTCAAACATTTCTACCTTTTGAAAAGGAGACTGTTTTTCATCTAACTTTTTATTAATACGTAATGAAAATGCGCTGCCATCGCGGTCGCTAATTTCAGTAAACCACTTACTTTGATCTAAATTTGCCATAGTTACTATTACACTTTTTTAGGTTGAGTATGAAAAAGGGGCAATTCTGCCAGTGCTTGGCGTTTTGCTCAATGACATTTTAACTGATTTGACGAATAAAGTTAGTTAGGAGTGAGTGAAAGTTCAATTTTTGTTAGCCTAGTGGATAGTGACGTATTAAAATGCGCCTTTATACCTAATTGACTAAAGAAGAGTTGCCATGACCTGGGGTTTAGAAACAGCACGCGCCACTTATAACGTTGCTCATTGGAGTGATGGTTATTTTGATATTAACGCACAAGGCGAACTGGTGGCTTACCCAGATGGCGACCAAACAAAACCGGCCATTTCTTTAACGCAATTAACTGAGCAGTTTAAGCAACAAGGTTTAACGTTGCCGGTTTTAGTACGCTTTACTGATATTTTAAAAAATCGTGTAGACACACTTACTAACGCGTTTACGCAAGCGCGAGCAAATCGTGAATATAACGGAAAATACACCTGTGTTTACCCAATAAAAGTAAATCAGCAACGTTCTGTAGTAAGTAAGCTATTAGCGCATCCAAGCGGGCTTGTTGGCCTAGAAGCAGGCTCAAAGCCAGAACTTATGGCTATTTTGGGCGTAGCAAAAGAGCCAATCACAATAGTGTGTAACGGCTATAAAGACAGTGAGTTTTTACGCTTAGCATGTATTGGTCAAGCCATGGGTCACAGCGTAAAAATTGTGGTAGAGAAACTTTCAGAACTAACCACACTACTTGAAGAAATAGACAACCTAGGCATTGAACCTGCTATTGGTATTCGTATTCGCCTAAATTCAGTAGGCAAAGGCAAGTGGCAAAACACGGGCGGCGAAAAAGGCAAGTTTGGTTTAACGGCAGGCCAAGTACTAAGTGCTGTTGAAGTGCTGAAAAAGCATAATAAGCTGCACTTAATGCAAATGGTGCATTTTCATATTGGTTCTCAAATTGCCAACATTCGTGATATTCACCGTGCTTTGCGTGAATGTGCACGCCACTTTGCTGAACTTACGCAATTAAATGTACCGTTAAATACCGTTGATGTGGGTGGCGGATTAGGCGTTGATTACGAGGGCTCTGGCTCGCGCAGCGCGTGTTCAATGAATTACACCGTAGAAGAGTACGCGCGTAATGTAGTGAATGCATTTGCAGAGGTGTGCGATCAGCATAACCTTACGCATCCGGCCATTATCACCGAATCGGGGCGCGCTTTAACCGCTCACCATGCGGTATTAATTACCGATGTAATTGACGTAGAAAAAGCGCCCAATCATTTAAATCCAGAGCCACCGCTTGAAAATAGCGCGTTAGTGCTTGATGAAATGTGGCAGTGTTTACAGCGTTTAAACCCGCGTATGGCACTTGAGATTTATCACGACGCTATGCACTTATTTAGCGAAGCGCACGATCAGTACGTGCATGGCTTAGTAAGCATGCTAGAGTGGGCGAAAATAGAGCAGCTTTACTTTACTATTTTACATCGTGTACGTGCATCGCTTAGTAATAACGCGCGCGCGCACCGTGAAGTCCTCGACGATTTAAACGAAAAGCTTGCCGATAAACTCTTTGTTAACTTTTCATTATTTCAGTCATTGCCTGATGTATGGGGTATTCAGCAATTGTTTCCGGTTATGCCAATCGAAAACTTAACTCAACCATTGACTCAGCGCGCGATTATTCAAGATATTACCTGTGACTCTGACGGGCAAATCCGCGAATACGTTGAAGGCGCTGGTATCGAAACCAGCCTACCAATACCAGAATATAAACACGGCGAGCAATACCATATTGCGATGTTTATGGTGGGTGCATATCAAGAAATTTTAGGCGATTTACATAACCTATTTGGTGACACTGATTCTGTGCATGTAGAGCTTAACGATGAAGGTTATGTGTTAACCAATGCCATAAAAGGTGATAGCGTTAAGGATGTATTAAAGTTTGTTGACTATGATAGCGCCATTTTAGCTGACAACTTTGCGTACCAAGTTAATAAACTTGATGTATCAGCGCAGTGTAAAGAAGGTTATTTAGCTGAGCTTAATGCAGGCCTTGAAGGCTATACCTATTTTGAAGATTAATTTGTAAGCAACTGAAAGCGCAGTATTAGTGGCTGCGTAATGTTTAAAGGAATGGAAGTAATGTCAGTTATTCGCGGTGTATTTAGTATTATTTTTTACACAATAAACACACTTTTTTGGTTTGTGCCTATTTTTATTTGTGGGCTTATAAAGCTTATACCTATTAAGCCTCTACAAAAGATTATGAGCTGGGCTGCAAAGCAATTTGCAACTATTTGGGTGACCTTTAATAGCTTAAATCAAAAGTTATTTACGCCAACTAAACTTAATGTAACTGGCCTTGAAGACCTTAAGTTAAAGGATTGGTACCTAGTAATTGCAAATCACCAAAGCTGGGTCGATATTTTAGTATTGCAGCGCGTGTTTAACCGTAGAATTCCATTTTTAAACTTCTTTTTGAAAAAAGAGCTTATTTACGTGCCTATTCTAGGTTTGTGTTGGTGGGCGCTTGATTTTCCGTTTATGACTCGCACGAGTAAAAGCCAATTAAAAAAGAATCCAAAGCTGCGTGGCAAAGACTTAGAAACCACGCGTAAAGCCTGCGAAAAATTTAAAGAGATGCCAGTAAGTGTGGTTAACTTTGTAGAAGGCACTCGTTTTACTACACAAAAGCACGCGCGCCAAAATAGTCCGTTTCCACATTTATTAAAACCAAAAGCGGGCGGTATTGCTTTTGTAATGCAAGCAATGGGCGAGCAAATTACTAAAGTGGTTAACGTTACAATTCATTACCCAGATGGCATTCCTACATTCATGGATTTTGCAGGTGGTAAGGTAAAAAATATCAACGTACACGTGGATGTAAGGCCTGTAAGCGAAGAGCTTATTGGTGACTACACCGGCGATTCTGAATTTAGAGTACGCTTTCAAAGCGAGCTAAATCGTTTATGGGAAAATAAAGAGCAAACATTACAATCGCTCGAAAAACACCCCAAATAAAAGGCAAAAATATGAGCTTACAGTTATGCTAAAAAAGTGGTTACCAAATTGGCTTAACGGCTTAATTGTGGGCTGCGTATTGTTTTCTAATGTAATGCTTTTTGGCTCGCTAGTATTTGTACTAGGGCTTATTAAGTTATTACTGCCTTTGTCTGTTGTTAACTCTTTATTGCATAGCGCTTATCGAGGGTGGTGTAATGGCAATCGGTTTGGCTTGTGGCTAGGTTGTCCTAATATTGTGGTTGATATAAGTGGCGATTTAAATTCAAAAAGTTGGTATTTACTTATATGTAATCACACGAGTTGGTTAGATATAACCGTGCTTAGCTCATTACATGCATTGCCAGCCCCTAAGTTTTTTTTAAAAGATGAATTAAAATACGTGCCTTTTATTGGCACTGGTGCGTGGGCTATGGGTATGCCGTTTATGAAACGGGTAAGCAAAGCACAGCTTGCTAAAAACCCAAAGTTGAAAGGGTTGGATGTAGAGCGCACAAAGCACAGCTGTCGCAATTTTCGTCAATATCCTACTACCATCGTTAATTTTGTTGAAGGCACACGCTTTACGCCAGCTAAGCATAATCTGCAGCAAAGTCCTTTTAAGCACTTATTAAAACCCAAAGCGGGTGGCATTGCTTTTGCGCTTGAAGTGCTAGCCAACCAATTTGATGCCATGCTAAATACAAGTTTAGTGTATAGCGGTAAAACAGATCACGTTTGTCGGAACTTACTCAAAGGCGAGCTAGATTCTATTTATGTTTCAATAGACGTAACGCCCATTAATGACAATATGCAGGGCAGCTATCAAACCGATGACGTATTTAAAGCTAATTTTCAACATTATGTGAATGAGCTATGGGTTGCGAAAGATCAGCAGCTTGCCGATATTTATGCTCAACAAGATTTACCTGAACCACAAATCAGTAAGGAAATTGAAACACTATGACCAACACCCACCTACAGGAGTTAATCGCTCCTTGGTTTGAAAAAGTACCCGATGCGGATTTTCTTAGTTCTATTACCGCAGTTTCAATAGGGATTTTTTCTTTATTAATTGTTTACTTATTTACTCGTAGGTTAATGTTACCAGGCATTCAAAAAGTGGTAACTAAGCTTTCGCCTCAACGTATTGGTTCGTTGTCGCCTATGCTTAATAAGCTTAATAGACGTATTGCAGGTATGCTTTGCTGCGTATTATTTTTGGCGACCTTTGACAGTGTTTATCCGGTTAATGAGCTGACCGCTGAAATTTTGAAAACGGTTGGCCAAGCCATACTAATTATTCATGTAGGTTTTATTTTTAGCAGTATTGTAAGTATTGCGGGTTCTATTTATAACCAATTGGAGTTTGCACGCGAAGTCCCTATTCAGGGCTTAATTCAGGTTGTTAAGCTAATCACCTTTATTGTGTGTGCTATTTTAATTGTAAGTATTTTCCTTGAGAAGTCACCCACTTATATTCTCTCTGGCTTTGGTGCTATTGCAGCTGTTACGTTATTAGTATTTAAAGACACTATTTTAGGCTTTGTAGCGAGTATTCAAATAGCAGCAAATCGCCTAGTAACTTATGGTGATTGGATTCAAGTAGAAAACTACGGCGCCGATGGTGAAGTAATTGATTTGGGTTTAAATACTGTAAAGGTACGTAACTGGGATAACACCATAACAACTATTCCAACTTATATGCTAGTTGCGGGTTCGTTTAAAAACTGGCGCGGTATGCAAGAGTCGGGCGGTAGACGTATTAAACGTTCACTTAATATAGATATGCACAGTATTTGTTTAGTAAGTGATGAATTTAGAAAGCAAATAGATGCGGCTATTCCGCTTCATGACTATATCCGAGTGACGACATTACCCGCTCAAGTTTCTAATTTAGGGCTGTTTCGTCGTTATGCTGAGGGCTATTTAAAGCAGCACAGTAAAATTAATACGTCGCTTACGTTAATGGTACGAGAGCTACAACCAATGAACCACGGGTTACCGATTGAGTTTTATTGCTTTAGTGAAGACAAACGCTGGATTTCGTACGAGCATCTACAAGCCGAAATAATGGACCATTTACTTGCAGTATTGCCAGTGTTTGGGCTTAGGGCATATCAAAGTGTTAGTGGGCAATTAAGCCCTCCTAACGAGCAACAAACAGATAAGCCAACATTTAGAGTGATGGCAAATAGTGCTGCAAAAGACCCACAGCAATAAATAAAGCTAAGAGCCACCAAATAGGTGGCTTTTTAAATCGCAGCCATGCAAATGTAATTATTACTAACGCAACCTGCCAAAGGTTATGCACAGCCGATGTCCAAATTGGTGAATACAATGCGGCCGCTAAAAAACCGACTACCGCTGCATTAAGCGCCGCTATTGAACTTGCAAAACGTGGCTTACTTGCCAAATTAATCCAACTCTTCTGAAGCGCCAGTATAAGTAAAAAACCAGGCATAAATATAAGCAGTGTAGCTATAAGGGCACCCACTAAAGGCTGCTCAGTAGTAAGTTGTGCGCCTAAGTAAGTAGCAATAGTAAACATTGGCCCTGGCACTGCCTGTGCACTCGCGTAAGCACTTAAAAACTGATCATCACTCAATGCTGGTACGCCAGCTTGAAGTACCGGCAGTACTACGTGTCCGCCGCCAAACACCATTGCACCCGCTTGGTAAAAAGGGGTAAACAAAGCAAACTCATGTCCTAGTGGAATAAAGCTAACCCCAAGTAAGAGCGCAAATAACCCCAGTGCAATCCAATTAATATTACTGTTTTTACTGCTAACATCGTCTGCTACTGTGCCAAGTTTTAATAAAGGCCATATAGCACCTACTGTTGCAGCAGTGATTAAAATCGCTATTTGAGTTCCCATCATTGGAAATAACACCAAGGCAAGTGTACTCATTATCGCAAGTAACTTAAGCGCTGCACTTGTACAAAAGCTTTTAGCCATACTAAGTGTTGCATCAGCGACTATAACAACGGCAAATAACTTTAAGCCTGCAATAATTGCAAAGTAAACAGCGTCAAACTGATGGGCACTAACCGCAAGCAGCACCATTATTAAAAACGAAGGCAAGGTAAAGCCTACAAAAGCAGCTATACCACCCAGTACTCCTGCACGCTCAACACCAATAGCAAAACTAACTTGGCTAGAGCCTGGCCCTGGTAATGCTTGGCTTAAACTAATAAGTTGTGCGTAACGGGTGTTAGTTAGCCAATTTAACGAATCTACAAAGTGGCGCTTAAAATAGCCTAAATGCGCAGCGGGGCCACCAAAACTCATGCACCCTAGTAAAAAAAATTGTCTAAAAATAGCAATTAACATTGCGCCAATATCCTTTGTAAAATTCATTAAATTGTCACAGCGTAGTATGACATTTTTATTAAAACGGCACATTAGTTTGAGGTCTGTTTAACAATCATGCAAGATGCGCTGCTTTTAACACTCTCTTCATAGTTTGTTCATACATGTATTTGCATACTCTTGCTAAATTCTTAATGAATAGGGTATCACCATGACTTTAACTAAATCACTTTTAAGCGTAACCGTAGTAGCTGTATTACTTTCTGGTTGTGAAATGAATAACACCGGCAAAGGTGCGGCTATTGGCGCAGCAGCGGGTGGCGTATTAGGTAAAGCAACAAGTAACCATAAAGATAAGCGTATTTTTATAGGCGCTGCTATCGGCGCACTAGCTGGCGCTGCAGTGGGTAACTACATGGATAAGCAAGAAGAAGCATTTCGTGATGAACTTGCAGGCTCTGGTGTTGAAGTTGTACGTGAAGGAGATAACTTGCGTTTAGTTATGCCATCTAATATTACGTTTGCGACCGACCAATCTTATATTTCGTCTGGCTTTAACGATACCTTAGATGCTATTGCTAAAGTGATGAACAAATACGAAAAAACGTACCTAAGTATTGAAGGCCACACAGATAGCACAGGTAAAGACAGCTACAACATGAACCTATCGCGTGAACGTGCTCAAAGCGTTAAAAACTACTTAGTGAACCAGCAAATCATGGCTGAGCGTGTAAGTACTATGGGTTATGGCGAAACACGTCCAATTGCGACTAACGATAGTGCAAATGGCCGTGCTCAAAACCGCCGTGTAGAAATTCAAATAGTACCAAACACTGAAGAATAATTAGTCTTTATTAAACTGTAATTCACACAGTTTTTGATACAACGGGTTACTTGCTACTAATTCTTGGTGGGTACCCGTTGCTATAATCTCTCCATTTTCCATTACCACAATCACATCGGCATGTTTAACCGTTGCTAGTCTATGGGCAATAATAAGCGTGGTGCGGTTTTGCATTAAATGCTCAAGCGCTGCTTGTACATGGTGCTCACTTTGAGCATCGAGTGCGCTGGTGGCTTCATCAAGAAGGAGTATTTCAGGGTCTTTTAGTATGGCACGCGCAAGCACAATACGTTGCTTTTGCCCACCCGATAACCGCACACCTTGCTCACCTAAAAAACTGTTATAACCTTGCGGTAATTGTTTAATAAATTCATCTGCATGAGCATGTTTGGCAGCGGCATATACTTGCTCGTCACTTGCTTTTGGGTTGCCGTAGCGAATGTTATGCATTACATCGGAGCTAAACAAGATAGGGTTTTGCGCGACCATACCCATTTTACCTCTGAGGGTATTAAGCGATAATTCTTTAATGTTTATATCTTTAAATTTAATGGCTCCGCTAGCCGGATCGTAAAAGCGCTGTAGTAATTCAAATAAGGTTGTTTTACCTGCGCCAGAAGGGCCAACAATAGCCACAGTTTGGCCTTGAAGTATATTTAAACTTATTTTATTAAGTGCGCTTACGTCTGGGCGAGAAGGGTAGTTAAAGCTTATATTCTCAAGCGTAATAGCAGGGCTGTTACTATTTTTTAGTAAGTAACTATCTTGTGGATTTAGTGGGTTTTCTATCTCACTTTTAACAGCAAGTAACTCAAGTAATCTTGCAGCTGCGCCCGCTGCGCGTTGTAGTTCGCCATATACTTCAGCAACGGTTGCCACCGACATTGCTACCATAATAGCGTAAAACACAAAGGCTCCTAGCTCACCGCCAGTCATGGTACCTGCTAATACGTCGCTGCCGCCGACCCACAGCATTGCGCTAATAGCGCTAAAAGTTAAAAATATTACCGCTGCAATTAAAAACGAACGTTGCTTAATGCGGCTTTTAGCCACATTAAAGGCTTTTTCGGTTTCAAGTGCAAAAGCGTGCTGCTCTTGCTCTTCGTGGCTATAGCTTTGCACAACTTTAATATTTTGAATGATCTCGCCGGCATAGGTGCTTATATCGGCTATGGCATCTTGGCTGGAGCTTGCAAGTTTGCGCACCTTTTTACCAAATATCATCATAGGAACAAGTACCAACGGCACACAGGCTACAACCACTAAAGTAAGTTTTAAATTAGTAAACAACAGCATAGCAAGTCCACCAACCAGCATAAGTACACTGCGAAGCGCCATAGAAAATGATGAACCAATAATTGATTGCAGTAATGTTGTGTCGGTTGTTAAACGCGACATAAGCTCGCCACTGCGGTTTTCTTCAAAGTAGCTTGGGTGCAAAGTAACAATGCGATTAAACACGGCTTTGCGAATATCGTTACTGACTCGCTCGCCAATCCACGACATTAAATAAAAGCGGCTAAACGTGCCTACGGCCAATAAACTAATTAAACCAATAAGCACCAATACAGCTTGTTGTAGCTGATCTTTAGAGCCAGCTATAAAGCCATGATCTATGACAAACTTAACCCCTTGACCTAGTGATAAGTTAACACCAGCGGTGACTAAAAGGGCGGCAAGCGCCGCCACTACCATCCATTTATACGGTTTAATAAACGCAAAAATAGGTAATAAACTACTAAAAGCGGCTTTTTCGGGCTTAGGGCTTGTTTTTGACATAGTGGATTCTTTTTAAAGGTTAAGGTATAGATATGGCACTAAGATAATAAAAATCAATACTTTTAAACATTAGCATCAATAAGGAAACGTTATGACTACTGCAACCGTAAGTGGAGAATTTAATGTAAATCTAGCCCCAATTGAAGGCTACGCAAGCGGCCAAAACGGCGTCAATTTAGGGCGTATGTCGATAGATAAAACATTTAAAGGTAGCTTAAATGCCACCAGCCAAGGCGAAATGCTAAGCGCCATGACTCCTACACAAGGCAGTGCCGGTTATGTTGCCATAGAGCAAGTAATAGGCGAGCTTGAAGGTAGAAAAGGCAGCTTTGTATTACAGCATTTTGGTACTATGGATAAAGGCCAAGACAGCCTAATTTTAAATGTAATTCCCGACTCAGGTACTCATGAGCTAGAAGGGTTAACGGGCAGTATGAAAATACGTATTGAGCAAGGGATTCACCACTACGATTTTGAATACACGTTATAAGATACTCAAGGATTAAAATGCAAAAAGTAATCGAATTTAGAAAGACCCGTTTTTTGGGTGGGGTAGATATAGTCGCACTGAATGACCGCATACAGGAATTAAACCAAGATGGCTGGAAAGTAATAAACGCAGTGCCCTTGGCAGGTTTTTATGGGCAAGTGCACGGTTATACATTACTTATTGAAACTGACGAGCTTTAAATGACATTTACAGTATGGTTAAGCCTAGCGGCTATTTGCATGATGGGCGCAATGTCGCCAGGGCCAAGTTTAGCGGTAGTTTTAAAGCACTCACTTAACGGCAGTATGAAAAACGGAATGCTTGCCGCGCTCAGCCATGGTACTGGTGTTGGGTTATACGCAGGTGCATCGTTATTAGGGCTAGGCGCTTTAATGATGCAGTTTCCGACTGTTTATCAAATACTGGTGTATTTAGGCGCAGCCTATTTGGCGTATTTAGGTATAAAAATATTGCTAGCAAAACCGAGCAATAACGAACTTGAAGTACAAAAAAGTGAAGTAAGTGCTGGCCAAGCTTTACAAGATGGCTTTGCTATTGCCTTTTTGAACCCCAAGCTCGCTATTTTCTTTTTAGCCTTGTTCTCGCAGTTTATTGACCCTCAGCTACTTACTTTAAGTGTGGGTATAATTATGTGTTTAACCGTGTTTGTAATTGATACCGGCTGGTATTTGCTGGTGGCGTTGCTGACAGAGGTTTCAAAAAATCGCTTTGGCTTTACCAAGCAAAGTCCGTGGCTTGATAAAATACTAGGAGTCGTATTTATTGCCCTTGCGATAAAAGTGGTGCTAAACCTTTAAATCGCGTTCCCGATGCAGGGGCGCGAGCCTACATGCCCCTGCAGCCTAACCCTCATGCCCTGCATACGTATTCATCACATTAATTTTACCTTTTAGTTACAATTTGTTGGTTGTGTTTTAACCAACACAGCAACACCTGACAACAATAACTCAAAGGTTCACACACATGGACAAGTTTAAACTAAGTGCACTTATGCTGGCTTTATTTGCCGCTAATAGTGCATTGGCTGCAAACGAAGACTCAACAAATCAATCACCCAGCACACAAGCTGAAGATTTAGAAATTATTGAAGTGCGAGGCTTTAGTCGCAGTTTAATTCAATCTTTAAATCAAAAGCGTTTTAGCGATACGGTGTCAGAACAAATTTCTGCCGATGATTTAGGGGCACTGCCTGATATTTCAATGGCCGATGCACTAACACGATTACCTGGTATTTCAGCGGTACGAACGGGCGGACAAGCGGCGCAAATTAATATACGCGGGCTGTCGGGCGGGTTTGTATTTTCAACACTTAATGGCCGCGAGCAAGTATCTACAAGTGGCAGCCGCAGTATTGAGTTTGACCAATATCCGACAGAATTAATTAGCTCTGCGGCGGTATACAAATCGCCAAAGGCATCGCTTATTGAAGGTGGCGTGGCCGGTACGGTAGAGCTTGAAACCGCCAGTCCACTTAATAATGATCAAACGCATAAATTTGTAGCTAATGTGCGCGGTATGTATAACGACCGCGCCTCAGAGGTATCGGATGCCACTGAATTTGGCGATCGAATTAGTTTTTCGTATCAAGGCAAATACCTAGACGACACATTAGGCGTAGCGCTGGGCTATGCGCGTTTGTTTCAGCCAAGTGTAGCAACGCAGTTTATTGGCCTTGCGTACAACGACACAAAAGACGTTGATGGCGCAGCTAACGATACCAATGGCCCTTTAGCTAACCCTGAGAACGAATACATTAGCGAAGGCTTTGAGCTACAGCATTTAGGCGGCGAAGAAACCCGTAATGGTTACTTAGCAGCTATAGAGTGGGCGCCGGTAGATAACTTTACATTAAAAGGTGATGCGTTTTTATCGCGCTTTGATAAAGAGTCGTTTGCTCGCGGCCTGAGGGTTAAATTAGGCGGGCCAACAGCTGCATATGCAAACGCTCAGCTTGATGGTAATGCCGTAATAGGCGCAGCGGTTAACCGTACTTCGCAAAGCTATACCCGCGTTGAAATAGTGAACGACGACAACCAAGACTTTGACGAAGTCGACAGTTTTGGCGTGAATGCTGATTGGCAGGTAACCGATAGATTAAACGTAAATGCCGATGTGTCGCTCTCTCGCGCAAAAAGTAATTTTAGAAATGGCTTACTGTGGAGCTTAGTAGCAGAAGATGCCAATGCAGAAACGCCAGTATTTGATAACAACGTAGCAATTAACTATCAATTAAACGGCTTAAATTTACCTGACGTTGGGTTTAATCAGGCGGCCGCCTTTAGTGATATAGACCGTGTAATGGTCAGTAAATACGGAATTTACCCAGATCAAACAGAAGATGAAGTAACTGCATTTAGGCTCGACTTTAAATACGAGCTAGAAAGCGACATATTTAGCTCAGTAGAGTTTGGTGCGCGCTACTCAGATAGAGAGTACAGCCGTAAACGATCGGTATTTGAGTACGGTAACGACGGGGCGTTTTCAGCAACGCAACCCCCTTTGCGTTTAACCGACGATATGGCCTCTGTGGTTGACTGGCAGGGCGAGTTTAGTTATTTCCCATCGTATTTAGCCATTGACTTAGACAAAGCACTTAACGCATGGTTTCCAGATGGTACGCCAGAGCCTGTTCAAACATGGGGTAATGCCGATGGCGTAGACGACGCGCAAGGTTATACAACTAACTATTCGTGGTCAGTGCTGCAAAGCGGCTCGGTGTTTGAAGATGTGCTAGCTGCGTACGTTATGGTAAACATTAACACGCAAATTGCCGGGCTCGACCTATCGGGTAATGTGGGTGTGCGCCGCGTTGAAACCGACCAATCTGCAACGGTACTAGAGAACGTAGCAGGCGATGCGCGCTTAGGTGCGCAAAATATTGTTGATGAGAACGGCATTGTAAATAATTTATACGCACCTAATGTATTAGGCACTAAATACACCGACTACTTACCATCATTAAATTTAAACCTGCAATTTAACGATAATTCACTTGTACGCTTTGCTGCGGCTAAAGTAATGTCGCGTGCGCCAATTAACCGCTTAGCGGGCGATGCCAGTGCAAATGTGAGTGATGATGGTGTTATTAATGGTTCAAGTACTAATAACCCATTTTTAAAACCTTTTTATGCCGACCAGTACGACTTATCTTACGAATATTATTTTGAAGAAGGTAACGGCACTATCGCAGCAGCGTTATTTTATAAAAATATAGACTCGTTTGTTGAAACCTTATCAATCGAAAACTTCGACTTTAAAGGCAATGGCTTTAACGTACCTGACTCTATAGAAGACCCAGTTAGTGGCGAGCAAGTTGCGACAATAAACGGTATTTACACCACGGCAGTTAATAACGGTGAAGGTGGCTACATTAGAGGGCTAGAGCTTGCGTATACGCAAGTGTTTAGCTTTTTGCCTGCGCCATTTAATGGCTTAGGTGCTAATGCAAGTTACTCATACACCGAAAGTGAAATTGAATCGATTACCAGTTTAGGGGGCGATACATTAGCGCAATCTTTACCTGGGCTGTCTAATAACGTGTTTAATGCCACGGTGTTTTATGCTTTAGAGGATTTTGAAACCCGCCTTAATGTGCGTTACCGCGATGAATTTGTATCAGAGCAGGTTGCCATTAACGAGCAAGTGGTTAATTTTGATGCCGAAACTGTAGTCGACTTTCAAACCTCTTATCGCTTTAGCGACTCGCTAACAATGCTTTTGCAAGTTAATAACTTAACCGATGAACCAACCCAAAGTTACTTTGGCTCAGAGCAACGAACAGGGACGACTCAGTACTTTGGTCGTCAGTTCTACCTTGGTTTTACATACAGTCATTAATTAGCAAACGGAGCGTTTAAAAATGAAAATTATAACTATGTCTAAATATTTGCTAATAACGTTAGCGTTAATGCTATTAGCAGCATGTGGTGGAACAGATGATGTTGAATCTGGTGAACCATTACTTACCTGTAATGTGCCACAAGTCCCTAATGAAGCCGGGTCACAATGTGTCGATCCCGAACCTATATCGTGCCCTGCACCTACAGTACCTGATGAAAATAACGAAAGTTGCGTGGTTGGCGCCGACCCAACCCTGCCAGACCCTGTTGTATTTGCAGGGGAGGGAGAGGCGGTTTTATTTTATAACCGCTTAGCCGATGATAACTACGAAGGCTACCGATTACATTCGTGGAATAACGATGTGTGTGATGCTTATGCACCACCATTTGATACCAGTGATTGGGCTAACGGCCATGAATACGATGGTATTGATCCAAACTACGGTGCGTACTGGATAATTAACCTTAAAGAGGGTTATAACGAATGTGCCAATTTTATTATTCATATTGGTACAGAAGGATCAGGTAAGGCGTTTGGTGATGTGGATTTAACCATGCCGCTGATGCAAGACGATGAAACCTTTCAGCGTATGAACTTTACCATTCATGGCGAGCCTTCGGTGTTTGAATACCCTATATTAAGTTTAGGCGAACGCGCAGTTGCTATAACAGGTGCTTCAGCGCATTGGATTGATTTAAATACTATTTTGTATAAACCAAGTAACGAGCTTACAAGCCTGATTAAGTTACATTCATCAGCTACGGCTGAGCTTGAAGTGGATATTGATACTGGTTTAAACGGCGATACTGTTACGCTGCAATCAAGCAATATCACTGATGAGCAAGCGTCAAAAGTACCGCATTTAACCACCTGGAACGCATACGAAGGAAGTTGGGATACAAGCACGGCTAAAACACTTATTAAATCGCAGCTTGTTATTGCAGGTTACGATAGTGAAGGTAAGCTTCTAGAAGCAAGCTATGTGCAAACCGCTAAAGCACTCGATGCCCTTTATACGCAAGGCGAAGACGATGCTAATGAAGCTGTGCTGGGTGTAAATTATGGCAATAACGCGATTGATGTAACTGTGTGGGCACCCACCGCTAATAATATGATGCTAAACGTGTTTGATGATGCAAAAACACAAGTGCACTCTACGCCAATGACATTAAATACACAGACAGGTATTTGGCAAGCAAGTGTAGATATGCAATACGACCGCCACTACTACCGCTTTAATTTTGATGTTTACCACCCACTGACTCAGCAAATAGAGTCGCTTTGGAGCACAGACCCTTACTCACTAAATGTATCTACCAATGGTTTATACAGCCAGTTGATTAATTTAGCCGATGAAGACACTAAACCAGAAGGGTGGGATACACGCCTAATTCCTACTGTAGAAAACCCAGAAGATGCGATTATTTACGAGGGCCATGTACGTGACTTTAGCGCACGCGATAAAAGCGTAATAGAGGCTAACCGTGGTAAGTACCTTGCGTTTACTGAGCTAAATAGTGCTCCTATGCAGCACTTACAAACTTTGGCTCAAAATGGCTTAACGCATTTTCATTTATTACCTATTACTGATATTGGCACCATAGATGAAGACATCAGTAAGCGTGTAGATATTAGCGATACGCTAGGTGATTTATGTGAGCAAATCAACGATGAAGCCGATGCGTGTAAAACCCAAGATAAAAGCAGCACCATTATTGATTTAATGAGCGGTTATTTACCAGGCTCAGATGACGCACAAGCACTTGCTAATGCTATGCGCAGCTTAGATAGCTTTAACTGGGGTTACGATCCGCATTACTTTATAGCGCCTGAAGGCTCGTACGCCTCAAGCCCAGAGGGCATTGCCCGCGTTAAAGAAACCCGCGCTATGGTGCAATCACTGCAATCTATTGGTCTGCGCGTAGTGCTTGATGTGGTTTATAACCATACAACATCGTCGGGTATTTGGGACAAGTCGGTATTTGATAAGCTAGTACCGGGTTATTACCACCGTTATAACGAAGTAAGTGGTGAAATAGAGCGCTCAACATGTTGTGAAAATACAGCTACAGAGCATGTAATGATGGATAAGTTTGTTACTGATTCATTGGTTATTTTAGCGCGTGAATTTGGCTACGACAGTTTTAGATTTGATGTTATGGGGCACATGCCAAAATCGTCAATTCTTGCAGCACGTGATGCAGTGCAAGCTGTTGATGAAGATAACTACTTTTATGGCGAAGGTTGGGACTTTGGTGAGGTGGCAAATAACCGCTTATTTGTGCAAGCCAAACAAGCCGATATGGCCGGTAGCGAAGTAGGTACCTTTAACGACCGTATTCGTGAAGCCGTTCGCGGCGGCGCATTATTTAGTAATAGCTCAACGGATGGTAATTTAGCAGAGCAAGATACTTTACGTTTGTCGCTTGCGGGTAATTTACAAAACTACATTTTAAAAGACTTTAAAGGTAACTCAGCAAAGGGTAATAGCTTTACTTGGAATACTCAGCCAACGGCGTATGCACTAGACCCTGCCGATAGCATTCATTACGTATCTAAACACGATAACGAAACACTATGGGATCAGCTGCAATATAAACACAGCACTAATATGAGTATTGAGCAGCGCGTTCGTGCTCATAATATGGCGTTAGCACTTCCGCTTATGAGCCAAGGTATTCCATTTATGCAAATGGGCGCCGACTTGCTGCGTTCAAAATCGATGGATCGTAACAGCTACGACTCTGGCGACTGGTTTAACTTTGTTGATTTTACCCAAGATACCAATAACTGGAATATTGGCTTGCCACCCGCGCAAGACAACGAAGTGAAATGGCAAGAAATTATGCCTATTTCTGCTAATACCCAAGCGGCCGCACAGCCACAAGATATTACCTTTGCACATTATGTATTTAACGAGTTTTTACAAATACGTAGTAGCAGCGCACTCTTTAGATTAACCACAGAGCAAGATGTTATTGAGCGAGTGGGTTTTCATAACGTAGGTAAAGCGCAGCAACATGGCTTAATAGTAATGAGCATTGATGATGGCGAAGGGCTAACAGACTTAGACCCTGCATTTGACGCGCTTGTTGTCGTGATTAACGCAACCGAGCAAACCCTTAGCCATACTATTGCCACCGCAGCGGGTTTTGAATTACACGACGTATTAAAAAACAGTGTTGATGCAAGCATGGCCAGCGCCAATTTTGCCCAAGGCGATAACGAAGGCACATTTACTGTACCGCCTTACACACTAGCTGTTTTTACTAAAAACCAAGGTGAGAGCCAAGGTGTTGGTTTAAGTGCAAATGCAACCGTAGGCGCGCCTGATGTAGTACCTTATGGCAGCACCGCTGTGTTTGTGCGCGGTAGTTTAAACGACTGGGGCACACGCGATGCATTTGAATATATTGGCGATGGTGAATACCGTATAGCAATTGCACTAAGCGCTGGCGATTACGAATTTAAAATTGCCTCTGAAGATTGGTCTACAGTTGATTTTGGCGCGCTTACTGACGCTGATAAAGATGTAGTTGAAAACCAAAGCGAGGCATTAACGCGCTCAGGTGCAAACATGACATTCAGCGCTGCTATTGATGCAACCTATGTATTTTCACTTGATGCTTCAAACCCTGAAAATCCAACGCTTACTTTATACAACGAAGAGCCATTTATAGGCACTGCTATTTATGTGCGCGGTACGCTTAATGACTGGGGAGTAACCGATGAGCTAAGTTATAAAGGTAAAGGCATTTACACCTTTACTAAAACACTGAGTGCTGCAAGTTATGAATTTAAAGTAGCGTCAGAAGATTGGAGCACGGTTGATTATGGATCGGCTGAGGGTGATGCCAGTGTAATGGTTGGCACCGCAGAGCAGTTGTCGGTTGCGGGCGCGAATATGACCATAAACATTGCAGAAGAAGGTGAATACCAGTTTATATTTGACGCCAGTGATTTAAATAACGTATCGCTAAAAGTGCTCAACGGCGAAATGTTTGCACAAACAACGGTATTTATTCGCGGCAGCTTAAATGACTGGAGTACTGATAACCCGCTTATGTACGAGGGTGATGCAATTTACTCTACATCAATAGATTTAGAAGCAGGTGACTACGAATTTAAAGTAGCGTCTGAAGATTGGAGTACCGTTGATTACGGTGGAGCAGGCGATACGCCGGTAGTGGCAATTGATGAACTAACACTACTTGAAGCCGTAGGTGCCAATATAGCACTAAATATTACCGAACAAGGTACTTACTCCTTCAAGGTAATAGGCCCAGATAGAGAGAATGTGAGCATACTTATCAACAAACAGTAGCGGTTATATTTTCCCAGACCTAAGCCGAGCATAGCCCTGTATGCTCGGCTTTTTTAATGCCTAATTAATACCTAACAAAAGGGGGGATTAAAAACGATAGTTAACCGACATCATAACAGTCGTGGTGTTATCGGTATCAATAATGGGTGAGTCTTCAATATCAGAATCGAGCTGCTTATAGTTAACCATGGCATTTACGTTCCAGTTTTTATTAATGTAATACATTAAAAATAAACCCGCATTGTAGTTAACCGTAGAACCAAGTTCGTAAGGCGCATAGGTGGTAGATTCGCCCAGTGCTACACCATAATAATAGTTAGATACATCACTGCTATTTAGCTCAACACCTACAGAAGGAACGAGCATTAGTTGTTTAGATAACTTAATAGGGTAACTGTAATTGGTTTTAAATTTAGCGCCATCGCCGTGGCCTATTACATCATGGGTAGCACTGGCGCTTATTTTACCAAAGCTTGCAGTGTAACTAACCTGCGTGCCAGCGTAGAGTGATAGCTTTCTATCGTCTAAGGCTTTTATGGCTGCAAGGTCTGAATCTGAGGTATCAAAGTTATCTCCTGGCTCTAAAACTAATGACCAGTTAAAACCTTGCTGCTCCACTAATTTATAATCAAGCGAAAAACCTTTAAAACTAAGCCTTTCGCCTTCGTAAGTAATGATAGGTAAAAATAGCGTTTCACTGTCGGTACCTGCATAAGGTGAGCTGGTAGAAATGACACCGCCCCCTAAAGAAAACTGCGACTCAGCTTGAGCAGTAATGCTGCCAAGTGCAAGTGTGCCAACTAATAACCGTAGTGAGTTTTGTATATAAGTGTTCATAGGAGCCTTGGTGTTAAGTAAAAAGTGAAAATTGTTTGCGATAAGTAAAGTGTGCCGCAACGCTATTAGGCTTTAGTGTAGCTATATTTTTGATTGGCGTTTGTAAGAGAGTGTATGAAAGTTTATCTGAATGTAAGTGGGTTAATACTCAGGCTTTTAATAAAGATAAAACCTGAGTATGGATACTTTAAGCGTGTTGATTTAATTTAAATTGTTTACGGCTATACATAAATAATAACGTGCCTGGAATATATAAAATAAGTGAAAGCGCTAATGTGTTTAGCCCCGCAGCATAAACAAGCCATAAACCATACACACTTGCGCCTAACCCCATTAGCTTAATGGGTACCGAGAGCTTTTGTGCAAAGGCGACTTTTACCATATAGGCGGCAACTAAAAAGTACGGCACCAATATCATAGACGTTGATACAAGCACTAAGGTGTTATAACTCTCGCCAGTAAATAAAATAAGCACTAAGCAAAGTTGCACTGTAATGCTGGTTAAAGTTAATGACGCTATAGAGGTTCCGTTATGATTTTGCTTTTTAAAAACGTTAGGAAATGCGCCGTATTTAGCCGCGCTGTTAGGCACTTCGGCGGCGTAAATAATCCAACTTAAGTAAGAAGCCAGTACCGACACAATAAGCCCCGCACTTATAATAACTTTGCCTGTAGTGCCACTCATCATGGCCATAATGCCCGCCATTGAAGGGTTACTAAGTTGGGCAATAGTGCTTTGGTTCATTATCCCAAATGACAGCATGGTAATAGCAATATATAAAATAAGCGCTGCAACAACGCCTATCACCGTGGCTAGGCCAATATCTTTACGGTTTTTGGCACGAGCAGAGAGCACAGCAGCCCCTTCAATACCGGTAAATACCCATAAAGTAATAAGCATGGTATTTTTTACTTGATCAATAAAGTCTGTTTGCACACTCACATGGCTTTGATTTGCCTTAAATACGTTAGGGTCAAAATAAGCATAAGCAAAGCCGATAAATAGCAACAGCGGGATCACTTTAGCGATAGTGCCAAGCAGGTTAATGAAAGAGGCCTGTTTAATGCCTTTAACAATAATTAAATGCACAGCCCATAAAATAATAGATTCGCAAATAAACGCCATAAGGGTATTACCCTGGCCAAATAGGGTGAATGTTGGCGTATCTACAAATGCGCCTAAAGCAGCAAAAGCCACGACTAAATAACCCACCACCCCAATGGTGGCGCAAAGCCAATAGCCCCATGCAGATAAAAAGCCTGCTAGTTCGCCAAAGCCTTCTCTAGCATAAATATAAATGCCGCCGTCGAGCTCTGGCTTAGCGCGTGATAATTGTAAAAAACACCCTGCAAGCAATAAAATACCCACACCGGTGATAAGCCAACCTACTAAAACAGCATTTACACCAGCCACTTCGGCCATATTTTGTGGCAGACTAAATATCCCAGCCCCTACCATTGCACTAAATACCAGCGCGGTAAGTGCGACTAATCCAATTTTATTTTCTTTCATTTTACTACTTACATGTAAGCTAATAATTAGCGTTATAAAGAGGCAAAGTGCTGATTTAATGTTGCAATGTGTTCAGGGCCTATACCGCAGCAGCCACCAATTATGCTGGCACCTTGTTGTTGCCATTGCTTAGCCCATTGCAAGTAAGAGAGCGGGGTTAAGTCTTTGCGAACCTCATCTAACCCTTCGTTAGCTGTGGCTTCTTTAGTTTGTGGCGCAAATGCATTTGCGTAAGCACCCACTTGAACATGCTCTGCTCTTTGTGTTTTTAATTCCTTTTGGGTTAAAACTAAAGCTTGCTCTATTACCTCGGGCTGGCAGCAATTAAATAAAATGCCTTTTACATTTTCTTTTAGCATTGCAGTGACCGCATCTTGCACCGACTCGCCCGAGCGTAACGTGGCTTGCTCGTTGGGGTTTTCATCGTCAAGGGTAAAGGCAACCCATACAGGTTTTTGACTATCACTTACTTTACTGATTAGTGCTTTAATATCGAGCGCTTCTTGAATGAGGCTTTGGGTTTCTATTAACCACAGGTCGGCATAAGGTGCTAGGCCTTCTATTAAAGGCGTGGCAATGCGTGTTAGTTGCTCTGCTTGGTATAAATCTGGGCGATATGAGCCAAACATAGGAGGTAAACTTGCTGCTATTTTTGTGCCTTTGTTTTGTTGCTCGACCGCTTTTTTAGCCGCTAGTCCGGCGGTTGCAGCCAGTGATTTAGCAGATTGGTTAAAGCGCTCTTCGCCAATATGAAAAGGCACTAATGCATAGCTATTTGTGGTTATAACAGTGGCACCACTTTGTATAAAGTTACTATGAGCCTGCGTTACTTTGTCAGGGGCTTCTATTACTGCCAATGCTGACCACTCAGGTTGCTGAAATGGCGCACCAATACGAGTGAGCTCTCTGCTCATGCCGCCATCGAGTAAAGTTAGAGTATGAGTTGTCATTATATTTCCTTTGTATGAGATAATTTCACCTTGGATGTTTAGACGTCTATAAAGCTATTATCCAGAATATAAAGCACACAATTAGGTTAAACAACCCTATAAATTAAAATAATGGGCGTATTAACTAAGCGTTATCATTGCTTAACAACCTCGTTAAATTGCATTGAAGTAATTGATCACGTAACTTAAACAAGCAGTGTATTTTACTAGCAGCAAAGCGCTGTGTTTAAGTAGATTAAGGATAAACCAATGAGCAACCCTATTTTAAAAAGTGCCAGCTTTGATCCCAAAGTGAAGCAATACTGGATGACCATGGCATGCTTTTTTAGTGCCGTTGCATTAGTGACCATTCCACTTATACCTGTGGTGTTATTTGTTGTATGGCTGGTGGCAGGTGAAATTTTGGCCGCTATGTCGGCGCAATTACTCACGCAAAAGCTGGTTGTTAAACGCGGCATTTTATTTAAAGAAGAAAAATCTATACCACTTGAAAAAATAACCGATGTGGGGCTGAACCAAGGGCCGCTTATGCGCTTTTTTGGGTTATACCGCTTAAGCTTTGAAACTGCAGGGCAGTCGGGTCATGGTGCATTGGTGTCATTACTTGGTGTTGAAAATGCCAGTGAGTTTAGAGAAGCCATACTTGAGCAAAAAGATGTATTGGCAAACCAAGGTAAAGCGTCGCAGCAGGCAACAGAGCAAAGTGAGAAAGAGCTACTGAGATCACTTACTTATAGTGTTAAAAATATTGAGCAGATGCTACTTGTTTTACTTGATGAAAGGCAGCAAAAGTAGCCTGTTTTAAAATTGTAAAGCTTATAAGGATATTTTTATGAATACGGAAATAGAAAATATATTTAATAATTATCCTGAGATAGCAAAAAGTAAGCTTATAAAATTACGAGAGTTAATTTATACCGTAGCACAAGAGCAAAACTTAGGAGCTGTTGAAGAGTCTTTAAAGTGGGGAGAGCCAAGTTATAACACAATAAATGGCAGCCCCATTCGCGTAGGCTTTAAGGGCTCCTCGTGTTATTTGTTTTTTCATTGCCAATCAAAGCTAGTAAGCACATTTAGAGAGTTGTATTCCCACACTCTCACTTTCGAAGGTAACCGGGCAATTGTATTAAATAGTGAAAAGCCATTACCAGAATACCCAGTTAAAGAGTGTATTAAATTAGCACTGACTTATCACAAAGTTAAACGCCTACCTTTACTAGGCGCATCATTATAAGTATTCAGTTGATGTTTAAAACACACTACATATTTGGTTTGCGTCACAGGTAATAACGGTTACGTTTTCATAACCCACACGCGTTAACGCTTCTGCTCCCAACGTTGCGCGCGCACCACTTGCGCAGTGCACGTAAATAGGGCGAGCTGCGTCTTTTTCTATTTCCATCAGTTTCATCTCGAGTAACCCACGCGGAATATTTATAGCGCCGGCAGCCGATTTTGTCGCGTGCTCTGCAGGTTCTCGCACATCAATAAGTAAACCTTTATTTTGTTCAAGCTCGAGTTTTGCTTGCGCTGCGTCAATACGGCGTTGGTTAGGTGTGATAATTTTTAGTAAGTCAGGGATTGATGTAAGCATTAGTTTGTAAATCCTCTTTTTCTTAAAAAAGACATTAATAGGTGCTACTTGGTATAAGTAGGTTGAATTGAGTTAATACTTATAAATAACGTTAAAAACTGAAAGTTACTTTATATAAAGTAACTTAATAGTGCGGATACTGCTACAGCACTTCCGCCGATTAATAAAATGGCATCGCTAGTTTCATGGCTATCTTAATATTAGTAAAACCTAATGTTAATTATATTAGAACTTACTAATGTAAAAGTCTATACTTAAAAAGGTATTAAAAAAGAGAAATAATAAAAATGAATATTGAACAACTAGCTGTCAACGCAGAGCAAGCCGAACAGTTTTTAAAATTAATGGCTAACAAAAATCGCTTAATGATTTTATGTAGTTTATTACAAGGTGAGCAAAGTGTAGGTGAGCTAAATAAAAATGTACCTTTAGCACAGTCAGCGTTATCTCAGCATTTAGCAAGTTTACGCAAGGCAGATATGGTTGCTACTCGCAGAGAAGGGCACACTATTTATTACTCGTTGACCGACCCAAAAGTTGAGTCGATCATTGCTTTGCTATATGAGTGGTTTTGCCGACAAGAAAATACTAAATAAACGTAGCTATTTCATCGAGTGATTTTTTATCCAGTGCATGAGCAGGTACTGTGGCATCATCGCTTGGGTAGCCTGCAATAAGTAGCATGTATGGGCGTTCGTTATCTTTATCGCGATTACATATGTCGGTTAAAAAACTCATTGGCTTTGGAGTATGAGTAAGGGTTGCCAAACCACTGCGGTGCAAAGCTTGAATTAAAAAGCCGGTAGCTAAGCCAACAGACTCATGCACATAATAATTCGTATTTTTATCATCGCTGCTTACGCCGCCCTTTTTTTGACTAAATACAGCTATAAGCCAAGGTGCATGCTCTAAATAAGGTTTATTGGCGTCGGTACCTAACGGTTTTAGCGCATCTAACCATTCTTCACCTGCTCTGCCTTCGTAAAAAGAACGCTCTAATTTTTCTGCGGCTTCTCTTATTTGTTTTTTTACATCGCTACTGTTTATAGCCACAAAATGCCAAGGCTGATGATTCGCTCCACTTGGTGCTGTGCCAGCTGCTTTTATACATGCTTCAATAATATTTTTTGGTACTGGGCGAACGCTAAAGCTGCGAATGCTATGGCGGCGTTGGCTGGTTTGTAAAAACTCGTTAGCACGATTTAGCATTTCTTCATGTGGATATTCTATAAAGTCATTTAACGGCTGGCTTTGGTGATCTTGCATGGCTTTTCGTTTCTTATAAAAAGTATATGTGGTTTTTATACCGAGTGAATACAGTGCAGGCAAGTGTTATGAGTTTAAATTATGTTTATTTGTTGTTACAAATTTAACCAGCAAGTAACTTATGTTCCTATTTTCCTTGTGGTATAAAACATTATAAAAATAATTACTCATATTCAAGGAAGTAAAAATGCTATCAATAACAGGGTTATCTAAAACCTACGATAATGGCGTACATGCACTACAAGGTGTTGATTTATCTATCGGCAAAGGGATGTTTGGATTACTTGGGCCAAATGGCGCAGGTAAATCATCGCTAATGCGTACCATTGCAACACTGCAGTCGGCTGATTCGGGTTCAATCACTTTTGATGGTATTGATGTTTTTAAAGACCCACAGGCTCTGCGCCAACGTTTGGGTTATCTACCGCAAGATTTTGGTGTGTACCCGCGTGTTAGTGCTTACGACTTACTGGACCATATGGCTGTTTTAAAGGGAATTCATAATAAAGCAGAGCGTAAAGAGTCGGTTGAAGGATTACTTGCACATACTAATTTATATCAACATCGCTCAAAAGCGGTAAGTGGCTTTTCGGGCGGTATGCGCCAGCGTTTTGGTATTGCACAAGCCTTACTAGGCGACCCCGACTTACTTATCGTTGATGAACCTACCGCAGGGCTAGATCCTGAAGAGCGAAATCGCTTTCATAACTTGTTAGTAAGCTTAGGCGAGCAAAAAGTCGTTATATTATCGACCCACATTGTTGAAGATGTAGCAGAGCTTTGCCCAAACATGGCGGTGCTGGCAGGCGGTAAAATACTATTAGAGGGCAATCCAATTGCTCTTACCGATAAACTCCAAGGCCAAATTTGGCGCAAAGCCATGAGCCAAGAAGAAGCGCTAGAGCTTGAACCGCAGCTGCCTGTTATTTCAAAACGCTTATTTGCTGGGCAAACCATATTACATGTATTAGCCAATGAAGCCCCTGAAGGTTTTGAGCTCAGCAGTCCAAACCTAGAAGATGTGTATTTTTCTACGTTGCTTAATCATCGTAACAGCCAAGTAGCATAAGGGGGCGCTATGTTTTTTAATATGCTAGCGTTTGAGCTGCGCTATTTTATGCGTCAGCCTTCGTTTTATGTGACCTCATTAATATTCTTTTTTATGGCGTTTTTTATAAGCTCCAGTAGTAAGTTTCCGTTAGGTGGGGCTAATGTTCATATGAACTCGCCTTATACCATTATGGTTTTAACGGTTACCTTTTGTACGCTTGCTATGTTTTTAGTGGTTAACTTTGTCGCAAGCTCAGCGATTCGCAACAGCGAGACCAAAATGGATGAGCTGGTGTTTAGTAAGCCCGTTAACCCGCTTGCTTATCAATCAGGGCGTTTTTTTGGTTCTTACTTAGTTGTACTTATTGTGTTTTTAAGCGTGCCACTAGGCGTATTTTTGGGATCTCAATTTGGCTTGTTGGTTGGCTGGCTCGATAGCGAGCTAGTAGGCCCCAATAAGTTTATATATTACGCAGCGCCTTTTTTATATTTAGCAGTGCCAAGCTTATTGGTCCTCAGTGCTATTTTTAATAGTGTGGCGGTCTATTTTAAAACCATGATGGCGGTATATGTAACGGCCGTGGTGGTTTATATAACCTACCAATTGGCGAGTATCTATTTTGACGATTTAGCGTTTAGAAATATTGTTGTTTACGCAGACCCATTTGGCACAGGGTCGTTAATTGACTTAACCCGTTACTGGACTGTAAGTGATAAAAATACTGAAGTGTTAACGCTTTCGGGCGATTTTTTAATTAACCGTATTTTATGGGTAGCAATAAGTTTAGCGATGTTTTTTGGCCTCGGAAAGTTAGGTAATCGCGTAGTCACTAAAAAACAGAAAAAGCAATTTGCTGTCTCAACGTTTGTAAAAAACAAACAAGCAGCACTTATTAGCAGCGCTAAAAATTACAAGTCAAAAGGGGTAAATACGAAATCGCAATTAGTAATGCGCAGCTTATTTGAACTTAAGCAAGTTATATTAAGTGCCCCTTTTATGATTTTAGCGGGTGTCAGTATTACTATGTTACTCGCACCACTTTTTGCACCTATTGGCGCATATGGCACAACGGATTGGCCGCTCACACAAAACATGGTGGGCATTATTCAAAACTCCTCCGCTTTGTTTATATTTATCATTATTGCTTATTACAGCGCAGAGCTGGTTTGGCGAGAACGCCAAAGTGGTATGGGTGATATTGTTGACAGTTTCCCGGTGCATAACAGTGTGTTTTGGGTATCTAAAATTATTGCGTTAATCACTGCAGTTTGTGGCCTTTATTTAGTAGGCATGATGTTTACCATTGCAGTGCAGCTATTTAAGGGGCAATTTAACCTAGAGCTTGGTCAGTACTTATTTAGGTTGGGTTACCTTACATTACTGCCTTTAATTATGATGGCTATATTGGCGTTCTTTTTACAAATAATTAGCCCTAATAAATACATAGGTATGGGTTTATTTATTCTGTATTACATTGCTCAAATGGTAATGGGTGCTTACGGGTTTGAGCATCATATGTATCATTTTTCTCAAAGCAGTAGCGTACCGTATTCTGATATAAATGGTTATGGACATTTTTTACAAGGCGCGCATTGGTATACCCTATATTGGGGGGCATTGAGTGTGTTTTTAGCTATTGTAGGGTTTGCTTTATGGCATCGCGGCCCGTCGCAATCATTGCGTACTCGTTTATCTTTAGTGCGTTACAACATGTCTTTAAAAGGCCAGATTGCAGCCGTTATAAGTTTATTGGTATTTGTGGGCGCGGGTTATAACATTTATTACAACACCCGTGTAATCAACGAGTTTGTAACAAGTGATGATAACGAAGCGCTACAAGTAAGGTATGAGCAAGAGTTTTCACAATACAAAGACTTGCCACTGCCTATAATAACTGATGTTGACTTACACATTGATATTTATCCTAAAAAGCGTGCTTTAAATGCCGTGGCTAAAATTAAGTTTACCAATACCGCAAACGAGCCAATAACCCGTGTGTTAATCAACGAGCCTAGCCAATCTAAAAGCTGGGATGTAAAAATGGCGGGCGGAAAAATAGTAGAGCGTTTAACCGATTTTGGCATGGTATGGTTTGAGTTTGAACAACCGCTAATGCCCAATGAAGTACGAGAAGGCGAGCTCTCAGTTTCTCGTGAACACGACGGTTTTGTTGATAGAAGATCTGATACTCAACTCGTGCACAACGGTACATTTGTAAATAATGGAGAATTATTACCAAATTTTGGTTATCAAAAGTATTTTCAAATTGCCGATAAGTATGAGCGCCGCAAGCACGATTTACCTGAACTTGAGCGCGCACATAAACTAGAAGACAGCCGCTATTATACGCAAAATGAGTTTGGGCCTGCTAATGGATTTATAAACTACAAGGCAACCGTAACCACCGATGAGTCACAATTTGCGATTACTCCAGGTTACTTAAAAAATGAGAGTGTAAAAGATGGACGCCGCACCTTTGTTTATGAAATGGATGCTCCAATTATAAACTTTTACTCTGTGCTTTCGGCAGAGCTTGAAAGTAAAAAGGTTGAGCATAATGGGGTAAATATTGAGGTGTACTACCACAAAGATCATGCATGGAATGTTGACCGCATGATTGAGTCAGTTCAAGACTCAATAGATTACTACACGCAAGCCTTTGGCCCGTATCAGCATAGACAGCTTCGTATTATTGAGTTTCCTAAGTATCGCTCGTTTGCGCAAAGTTTTGCCAATACGGTACCTTACTCAGAAAGTATGGGCTTTATTACAGACTTAAGAGATGAGAGTAAAGTTGACCTACCTTACTATGTAACCGCACATGAAGTTGCACACCAATGGTGGGGGCATCAAGTATCTGGGGCTAATGTAGAAGGCAGCGCCGTTATTTCTGAATCGCTCTCCCAATACAGTGCGCTTATGGTGCTAAAAAAACGCTTTGGCGCCGAGAAGCTTCGTAAATTCTTAAAGTACGAGTTAGATAGATACTTAATGGGCCGCACAGGCGAAGCCTTTGAAGAAATGCCGCTGTATAAAACGCAGTCTCAACAATACCTTCATTACAATAAAGGCTCAGTTGCGATGATGGCTTTGTATGACCTATTAGGTGAAGAGCGCTTAAATGCCGCACTTAAAGCGTTTTTGAATGAGTATAAATACCAATCAACGCCATACCCAACCACACTTGATTTACTTAGTTATTTAAAGCGAGATACAACACAAGCTGAACAACGTTTTATTGATGATCAGTTTAAATATATAACGCTTTATGAGCTTGAAATGAAAGAAATCTCGGTTACAGATGATGTTGATAGCGAAGGTTTTTATACAGTAACACTAAACGTTGAAGCAACTAAGCAGCATGCCGATGGACAAGGTGAAGAAACCGAGCAACCACTCGATGAGCTAATTGATATTGCATTATTTAGCGATGATCCTGAAAACCTTCTCGCTGAAGACTTTGTGATTTACTCGCAAAAGCATCAAATAGTATCTGGTACCAATACTATTGAGCTAAAAGTAAAAGAAAAACCATTATTTGCAGGGGTTGATCCTTACATTAAGCTGGTCGACAAAGACAGTAAAAACAACTTAGCTAAGTTTTAAAGTCTATTTATTTACTAACCACTTAAACTGACTACTTTAAAGGCCGCATTTATGCGGCCTTTATGTGTAATAAACTGTATAAAACTTCATAGCGTTTCTACATATTCCCCACAGCTTTTTACGCTAATATTTTATGTTCTCTTATAAAGTTACCTTACTGGTATTTAGTTTATAAGGAAGAGTATGAAACCATTAATTATAGGGGCGATAGCATTAAGCCTCAGTGCTTGTTCTGCGGTAACCATTCAGCCACGGGCAACAGCAAAAATAACGAGCCAAGCTAATTACGAAGATAGCCGCCCATTTTATTTATGGGGATTAGTGGGTGAGCAGCGGGTAGACGTAAAACAAATATGTTCAAATACACCGGTTATTCAAATGCAGTCACAGCAAACGTTTAGTGATGGAGCGCTGAGTTTAATTACGCTTGGAATATACTCGCCTCATACCATTAAAGTGTGGTGCCAAGAGCAAGTACTAGGGGAGGCATTATGAGCATCAAGCTATTTGCAGCCGGTTGCACACTGATTATTTTAACGGGGTGTACAAATATTTACTTTGATAACGGTATGCAGAGCAAAGTAAGCAATAAGACGCTAAAAAGTTCACAGTGGCATCATAATTTTGCACTTGCGTTGTACGAGGGATCAGAGCCGTTAGATTTAACAACACATTGCCCACAAGGGGAGTGGCAAAGCGTTCATACGTATAAATCGTTTACTAATGGTTTAGCTGAGGTGGTTGTGAATCAAATTGGCCCAGCTTGGTACCCTAAAACAGTAGAAGTACAATGTACCATTTAAAGCAAAACAGCTATAAAACTAGAAAAGGGCCAAAAGGCCCTTCGTGTCGCAGCAAGTAACACATTCTTTCTTATAAATTAAAGTCTACAGAATAAGCAACGTAAGCTTTAATATCTGAGTCATCCATATCTGTATCAGATAAACCAAAAGTGAACCCATCTTTCGAAATTGATACACCGTAATCTAAGATATTATCATCGCCAATAAAGTCACCAGAGTAGTGGCCTAAGTGAAGTGCCATTTCAGTGCCGTTACTGCCAACAGCAAAACCGTAGTCAGCTGTCAGGTAAAGTGAATCACCAAAGTCTGTACCATCACCACTTGCAGCTGATGTTGCAAGTACTGAAGCACCAAATGTAAAGCCTTCAACACTGATGCTACCGTAAATTTCAGAGAAATCTGCGTCAGCTTCAGAAGCTGCATCTGGGTAAGCGTAATAAATATAGCCAACATCATAGCTAACGCTTTCGTTAATGTCGCCACCAAAGCCTGCATATAAATCAAGCTCATATGTCATTTCATCTGCCCACGATGCATTTGAAGCCCAAGTACCTGCATAAAAGCCCGATTCATTGGCGTAATCAATACCGCCTGAAATAGCTGCATCGCCCCCAGTTTGCTCTTGACCACGCCATAAGTAGTTTGATGTTGCCGCTGCATTAGCTGTTACTTCAGCATGTACGGCTGTTGATGTTAAAGATGTTGCGCCCATTAATGCTATAGCACTTATAGCGATGGTTTTTTTTAGTTTTAGCATGTCCATTTCCCGTTATATGATTTTTGCTCGCCAAGGTTTTTATTATGTATTCGGAACCTTTAGGCTGACGGCTTTTTATTGTTTAACTAACGGGATAATTGCACTGTATGTGCCAGCTTCATTATTTTTTATTAAAAATTATTTTTATACATTAAAAACATGAGCTTGTATTTTATAGATTGAGAAGAGATATGGTATGTAGGAAGATGTTGCGCACACTGCTGGTGCATAAATTAACCTAGCCGCACCATAAAAGTACGGCTAAATTAGAAGTTTTTAGCCAAATATAGTGCGCATAAGGCTAATTGTTTCGTTTACACTACGACCTTTTTGAACTTCACTCACAATTGAATCGCGCTTACTGCGAATGTGCTCAGGAATATCGTCAGCAGCAAGTGCGCGGTCTACTAAAATTTCTGCAGACTCTTTACCTCTACGCTGAGTTTTACCTGTCGTAGTTGTAGTTCGTTTAGGCTTACTTAACAGTTTGATGTAGTTAGAGTTATCTGGTGTTTTTGCATCAGCATAGTGAAAGAAACATGGGATTAGTGCTTTAATAGCAACTAATTGTTCTTCTAACTCATTACTAGGTTTAGCCATTTTGTACCATGACATAGCTTGAATACCTTTTACAATATCTTGCCAGTAACGCTCAAAATCACTATTTTTTAGTTTAGAAACACCAAGGGCACCGCATAATGCATCTAATCGATTGTTTGTGATCGGAGTAAATATATCAGGGCGACGCATTGCAAGCAGTCGTGTTGCAGGCGCAAGTGTTGGTTTTTCATTATTGTCGGTGAATATTTTTGAATAAGCAGCAACAAATTGTTGATATTCGTATTGAGTAATGTCACCTTCAAGTGGAATATTTACTAGTGCATCGTCAAAGGCACCTGGTAAATCGCCAAGCATTTGATGAAAGCTCTTCGCACTTTTTGTTGATGCAAACCATTCAACGTCAAAGTTGTATGTGCTTGGATCAAGTGATGCCATGTGCTTACCGCTAAACGCAAGTAAGTCTTCAGGAATCATATCTTTAAGAGATTGTTCACGAATGCTTTTAATGTAGTCTACTAAGCGAAGCTGTTCATCAAGAGCAATAACGTCTTTGTGTTGTTCTACAAATACACTTACTACAGGCCACGGAGCAATACGTAAAGTTTTAACCTGTAAAAAGCTGATAGCTGAAATAAGCTGATCGTGTAGCTTCTTAAGTACTGGTAATTGCTGCGGCTCTAGTAAGTCGTAGTTCATACGATCTCTGCTTGCACTTAGCAATTCGTAACACCAAGGTAAAAAATCATCAGGGTGGTTTTCTACTTTCACGGCCATAAGGTTAAGGCTTAATTCTGAAGATTGCTTCAGAATGTTCTGATAGATTTGATTTTCTTGTTCGCCTAGCGTCATTTTTGACGGTGAAATTAGCAGTTTTTTCATGCCTTGTAGAATCTCCGGTTTAGATATATATTTTTTTGCTGGTCTATTTTAGCGCAATTACGTTAATAACAACAGCGCTGTCCTCCATACGTTGTAATTGAAGTAGCTAAATCGGTGTTTTTGCTAATAGAATGAGACTAACGCTTTAACATGTATCAATCATTTTTATCTAGTACAAAGAGACTTTCAACTGAGGTATTAAAATGCTTTGCTATTTTTAGAGCAATTATTACCGAAGGGGTAAATCGTGCCGTTTCTACTGTACTAATAGTCTTACGTGAAACCGCAATTAGATCAGCCAAGTCTTGTTGAGAAAGGCCTGCTTCTTTGCGGTATTTTGCAATTTTATTTTGCACTTTTGCTCCTAATCTTTGCTTTGCCAAAGAATTGATACGCCGTATATTAAACTCATTACAGCAAGGTAAAATGTAGCCATCATGCTGTGAGAAACTTCTAAAGCAAGAGTATCGGAGAGTAAGTACACGCCACCCATACTAAAAAGTAAGCCAAGCATGACATGTTTATAGGCAATAGTGTCGATGGTATTTAAATACTCATCTTTATATGTAAGGTGGTATTTCATTCTCCATGTAAACCCGCCTCTGATCACAAACATAAAGAATGAACCTAAAAAAGCAGCAGTTCCTAAAAACAATAGTGGGGCTGATGTTTGATTAAGCATTGGGTAAACACTAATGATTAATAAAGTGACCCCCATGAATAATGAAAACCATGCATTTTGGCCCATAAATTTTTCTTCACTTTTAATATCGTAATTAGACATAGCTCATTTCCTTTTAAAATTTTTACAATATGTAACCTGTAGGTATCAATGTAACCTTAAGGTTTCATTGGGTCAATATTTATTTGTAACCTAAAGGTATCAAAATGTTTCAGGGGCGATTCAGGATGGGAATGTAATATCTAATAAAAAGCTTTTTTATCAGAACGACAATGATTTTAAGGCTAACACTCGCTATGATAAAAACATTATTTGCACGTTTTAAAGGACGATCATGAAAACCTTACTTAAAATTGTAGGTGTAATACTTTTACTATGTATAGCACTAATTGTTGCCGCACCGTTTCTAATCCCTACTGATACTATTTTTAACAAAGTTTCAGAACAGGTAGAACAAACAACTGGGCGCACTCTTACTATTAAAGGTGATAAAACACTTAGCGTATTCCCTGCATTAAAGTTAGAACTTAACGACGTGCATTTTGCAAATATGGAATCAGGTTCGCGCGCCGATATGGCGAGTATGAAACAGCTTGCTGTACACATACCTTGGTTTTCATTATTTGGTGGTGAGTTTAAATTAGATAAGTTTGTTATAAACGAACCAAATATTCTATTAGAAACCGACAAAAATGGTAAAGCCAATTGGCAGTTGTTTGATGCAGTTGCAGAGCAACCAAAAGAGCAGAGCCAATCAGGTGAAGCGATAAAGCTTCCAGATAACTTTGATATTGAGTTAGGTGAGGTTGCTATTTATGGCGGCACATTTACTTATCTAGATGGTCAAACAGGTGCCAAACAACAAATTAGCGATTTAGAACTCGCTATTTTACTTCCTTCACTTCGTAAAACATTAGAAGTAAAAGGGGGTATTACTTATATGCAAGAGCGTTTTGATCTTGATATAAAATTAGATACTCCTGCTAAAGCAATTGAAGGTGCTACTTTTAATGTTAAACAAACCTTAGATTCTCGTTTAGTTGATTTAACGTTCGAAGGGAGCATAGCTAAGCAAGGCCAAGATATTAAAGGTCAGTTAGCACTAAGCGGTGAGTCTGTTAAAAGTATTGCGAAATGGCAAGGTGTAGAGCTAGACGCTAAAGACAATGCATTTAACGGATTTAGTGTAAACGGTAAAATGCACCTACTAGGTGAGAAATTTAATCTAGAAGATTTAGTTGCGACGTTAGACGCATTAGAAATAAAAGGTAAGAGCGAGCTTAACCTAGGTAAGCGTTTAGCAGTAAATGCTGATATTGATTTAGGTATGCTTGACTTAAACCCGTATCTACCTGAAGCAGTGGCAAAACAAGAAGAGCCAGAAGAGCAAGAAGATAAACCTGCAGAGCCAATAGTATGGGATGACACTAAAATTGATTTAAGTGCATTAAATTCACTAGATGCAAATGTAGTGATTCGTTCAAGTGGATTAAAAGCAAATGATATTAAATTAGGCGCAAATCAATTTACTGTTGCTTTAAAAAATAGCGTTGCAAAACTAAGCCTAGATAGCTTTTCTGCTTATGAAGGGTCAGGTAAAGGCGTTATCAATGTAAACGCACAGCAAGTACCTTATAAAATATCAACTAACTTTGACTTAGCTGGAATAGATGCACAGCCTTTATTAACGGATGCGGCAGGTTTTGACAAGCTAATGGGTAAGGGGTCTTTAAATTGGAACCTAAACACAACTGGCCAAAGTCAAAAGTCGTTTATTGGTGCGCTTAATGGAAAGCTTGGATTTGAGTTTACTGATGGAGCTGTAAAAGGTGCAAATATAGCTGAGATGGTTCGTAAAGGTAAGGAACTCATTTCAGGTAACTTTGGTGCTGCATCTGAAGGGCTTGATACCGGATTTGAAGAATCTGAGCAAACAGATTTTTCAGCATTAACTGGAAGTTTTAACTTTACTAATGGCGTTGGCAAAAATACCGACCTATCACTTATCAGCCCACTTATTAGAATATCAGGTGAAGGCGACGTTGATTTACCGCAAACAACGGTCAACTATCGTTTGGTTACAGGTATAGTTGGATCTATCGAAGGTCAGGGAACTACCGATGACAGCACTGGCTTTAAAATACCACTACGTATAAAAGGGCCTTTCCACGATGTAGGTATAAAGCTAGATGTTGGTGATGCGCTCAAAGATGAAGCTAAGCAGAAGGTCGATGAGGCAAAAGAAAAAGCCAAAGACAAAGCAAAAGATAAAATTAAAGATAAATTAAAAGGTTTATTTGGTTAATTTATTACACTTTAAACAAACAAGGCATATTACAGGTGCCTTGTTTGTTTTGTAACCACCTGTAAAATAGCTACATAGCCGTAATTACTCAGCTTTAATTTCCCATCACTCCAAATTAATTAAAAAATAACCTATCGCTACCCCCTCAATGCTGGTACAATTGCCCGCCCTTAAGAGACAACTCGTTTGTTTTTGAGTGGGATTTAATCGAAATGTCTTGATTTTAAACAAATTTAAGACACGTTGTAATTACTACACCGGAGGTCATTAACATGATCCAAATGCAAACTCAGCTGGAAGTTGCTGATAACAGCGGCGCTCGCAAAGTGCAGTGTATAAAAGTCCTTGGTGGTTCTCACCGTCGCTACGCAGCGATTGGCGACATCATTAAAGTTTCTGTAAAAGAAGCTATTCCTCGCGGTAAAGTGAAGAAAGGTGATGTTAAAAACGCGGTAGTTGTGCGTACCAGAAAAGGTGTTCGCCGTCCAGATGGTTCTCTGATCCGTTTTGACAGCAACGCTGCTGTTATCTTAAATGATAACTTACAGCCAATTGGTACACGTATTTTCGGCCCTGTGACTCGCGAACTTCGTAATGATAAGTTCATGAAAATCGTTTCACTAGCCCCAGAAGTACTGTAAGGAGCCAATCATGGCAGCAAAAATACGTCGTGATGACGAAGTAATCGTACTAGCAGGTAAAGACAAAGGTAAGCGCGGAAAAGTGCTTTCAGTTGTTACTGAATCTGGTCGAATCTTTGTCGAAGGCATAAACTTGATCAAGAAACACCAAAAGCCGGTTCCACAATTGAACCAAGCTGGCGGCATTGTTGAGAAAGAAGCATCTATGGATGCATCAAACGTTGCGATCTTCAACTCGGAAACGAGTAAAGCTGATCGTGTAGGTTTCAAGATTGAAGATGGTAAGAAATTACGTATCTTTAAATCTACTGGTAAAACTATCTAATAGTTGGAGTAGAATGATGGCGAAACTGCATGAAGTATATAAAGACAAAGTAGTTGCTGAACTTCAAGAGAAGTTTGGTTTCAGCTCTGTCATGCAAGTCCCTCAGATCGAAAAGATCACATTGAATATGGGCGTGGGCGAAGCCCTAGCTGACAAGAAGATTTTAGATAACGCAGTCGCGGATCTAGCAGCAATCTCTGGTCAGAAACCTTTAATCACTAAAGCACGCAAATCTGTTGCTGGCTTCAAAGTGCGTGAAGGCTACCCGATTGGTTGTAAAGTAACCCTACGCGGCGAGCGTATGTGGGACTTTTTTGAGCGTTTGGTATCAATCGCTATCCCACGTATTCGTGACTTCCGTGGCGTAAGTGCAAAGTCTTTTGATGGACGTGGCAACTACAGCATGGGCGTACGTGAACAAATCATCTTCCCAGAAATCGATTACGATAAAGTAGACCGTGTACGCGGTATGGATATTACTATCACTACTTCTGCGAAATCTGATGAGGAAGGCCGTGCGTTGTTAGAAGCGTTTAACTTCCCATTTAAGAAATAAGGGTAGGGTTATGGCAAAGAATTCTATGAAAGCGCGCGAAGCAAAGCGCACAAAACTAGTTGCTCAGTACGCTGAAAAGCGCGCTGCACTAAAAGCTATCATCAGTGATGTTAACACATCTGAAGATGATCGTTGGGACGCGGTACTTAAGCTACAAGCTTTACCTCGTGATTCTAGCCCTGCACGTCAACGTAATCGTTGTAACATTACGGGCCGCCCACATGGTTTCCTTCGCAAATTCGGCATGAGCCGTATTAAAGTTCGCGAAGCAGCTATGCGCGGTGAAATTCCTGGCCTTAAAAAGGCTAGCTGGTAATAGAATCATGGGAGTAAGACTATGAGCTTGCAAGATCCTATCGCGGATTTGTTCACACGAATTCGTAACGGTCAATCAGCGAAGAAAGTATCTGTAACGATGCCAACTTCAAAGCTGAAAGTAGCATTAGCTAAAGTACTAAAAGACGAAGGTTATATCGTAGATTTCGCTGTTAACGGCGAAACTAAACCTGAGCTTTCTATCGAGTTGAAGTACTTCGAAGGCAAAGCTGTAATTGAAAATATCCAGCGTGTAAGTCGCCCTGGTTTACGTATCTATAAGAAACGTGACCAATTACCTAAGGTAATGGGTGGTCTTGGTATCGCTATCGTATCAACTTCTAAAGGCCTAATGACAGACCGCGCAGCACGTAGTGCTGGTGTTGGTGGTGAAATCATTGGTTTTGTAGCTTAATCGGAGGGGAACTATGTCTCGCATAGCAAAGGCACCAATTACTGTTCCTGCCGGTGTAGAAGTTACATTAAAAGGCCAGGAAATCACAGTTAAAGGCAAAAACGGTGAACTTACTCGTACAATCAACAACGCTGTTGAAGTACAAGTAAATGACAACGTTATTACTACTTTACCTCGTGATGGCGTAGCTAATGCATGGGCTCAAGCAGGTACTGCTCGCGCTCTAATCAACAACATGGTTGTTGGTACGCATGAAGGTTACGAGAAGAAACTTCAGTTAGTAGGCGTGGGTTACCGTGCTGCAGCGAAGGGTAAAACATTAGATTTAACTCTTGGCTTCTCACACCCAGTTAATTTCGCAGTTCCTGAAGGAATTACGATTGAAACTCCAAGCCAAACAGAAGTTCTAGTTAAGGGCGTAGACAAGCAGTTAGTTGGTCAAACAGCTGCTAACATTCGTGCATACCGTAAACCTGAGCCTTATAAAGGTAAGGGTGTTCGTTATTCAGATGAGAATGTACGCCGTAAAGAGGCTAAGAAGAAGTAAGGTAAGACGATGGATAAAAAAACAGCTCGTCTACGTCGTGCTAAACGCACTCGTAGAAATTATATTGAACAAGGCACAACGCGTCTTGTTATCCACCGCACGCCACGTCACATATACGCTCAAGTTGTAAATGCTGAGGGTAATGTACTGGCTGCTGCTTCTACTGTTGAAAAGGCTATTAGCGAAACAGTTAAAGGCACCGGTAACGTTGAAGCTGCGCAAGCAGTTGGCAAAGCGGTTGCTGAACGTGCGGCTGACAAAGGCATCGAAAAGATTGCTTTTGATCGCAGTGGCTTTAAATATCACGGCCGTGTGAAGGCGCTAGCTGATGCTGCGCGTGAAGCCGGTTTGCAATTCTAGGAGTAGACTATGGCTAACGTAGAAGCAAAGCAACAACAGCCTGATCTAGCTGAAAAGCTAATCGCGGTGAACCGTGTGTCTAAAGTAGTTAAAGGTGGTCGTATCTTTAGCTTTACTGCACTAACTGTAGTTGGTGACGGCGCAGGTAAAGTAGGTTTTGGTTATGGTAAAGCACGTGAAGTTCCAGCTGCTATTCAAAAAGCAATGGAAAAAGCACGTCGCAACATGATCAATGTAGACCTAAATGGCAATACATTACAGCATCCTGTTAAGGGACGTCATGCTGGCTCACTAGTGTTCATGAAACCAGCCTCTGAAGGTACTGGTATCATCGCAGGTGGTGCTATGCGTGCAGTACTAGAAGTGACTGGTGTTCAGAACGTACTTTCTAAATGTTACGGTTCTACTAACCCAATCAACGTAGTACGTGCAACGATTTCGGCTCTTGAGAATATGAATTCTCCACAGTCAATCGCTGCAAAACGTGGCCTTCGCGTAGACGAAATACTGGGGTAACCATGGCAAATCAAACTGTAAAAGTAACACAAGTAAAAAGCTCTATCGGTCGTTTACCGAAACATAAAGCTACATTACGCGGTCTTGGTTTACGTCGTATCAACCACACTGTTGAGTTAGAAGACACAGCATGTGTACGTGGTATGATAAACAAGGTTTCTTACATGGTTAAGGTAGAGGGTTAATTCGATGCATTTGAATACACTTTCACCTGCTGCAGGTTCAAAAACTGCTCCAAAACGTGTTGGTCGTGGTATCGGTTCTGGTCTAGGTAAGACTGGTGGTCGTGGTCACAAAGGTCAAAAATCACGTTCTGGCGGCAAAGTACGCGTTGGTTTTGAAGGCGGTCAAATGCCTATGCAACGTCGTCTACCTAAATTTGGTTTTACTTCTCGCAAATCTTTAGTATCTGCAGAAATAAACCTTTTTGAAATCGCTAAAGTTGAAGGCGATGTGGTAGACCTAAGCGCGTTACAAGCAGCTGGTCTAGTTAAAAAGAACGTTCTTTTCGTTAAAGTTGTTAAATCTGGCGAAGTTTCACGCGCTGTTACCGTTAAAGGCCTTAAAGCCTCTAAAGGTGCTCGCGAAGCTATTGAAGCTGCCGGAGGCAAGGTAGAAGACTAAGGAAGTACTAATGGCTAAACCAGGTCAAGATACAAAAAGTGCACAAGGTGGACTTTCGGAATTGAAGCGCCGATTACTCTTCGTATTGGGTGCTATCATAATTTACCGTCTAGGTTCATTTGTGCCGATCCCTGGGATTGACGCCGCTGTACTTGCCGATTTCTTCGAGCAACAAAAGGGCACCATTGTTGAAATGTTCAACATGTTCAGTGGTGGTGCACTTGAGCGAGCTTCAGTGTTAGCACTGGGTATTATGCCGTATATCTCGGCTTCGATTATTACGCAACTATTAACGCATATGTATCCTCCGTTTATAGAGCTTAAGAAAGAAGGTGAGCAAGGGCGTAAAAAAATTAGCCAGTACACACGCTATGGCACGCTTGTGCTAGCTACTATTCAATCAATCGGTATTGCTACTAGCTTACCGGGCATGATGGAGGGGTTAGTTGTTAACCCTGGTATGGGTTTCTATTTCACCGCTGTGGTGAGTTTAGTTACTGGTACTATGTTCCTTATGTGGTTGGGTGAACAAATAACAGAGCGCGGTATCGGTAACGGTATCTCTGTTCTAATATTTGTTGGTATTGTAGCTAACTTGCCGTCTGCTATTGGTTCGACAGTCGAAATGGCGCGCCAAGGTGATTTGAATGTTTTTGTACTGTTGATGGTTGCGGTAATCGTATTCGCTGTTACTTATCTTGTAGTGTTTTTCGAACGTGGACAACGTCGTATTGTTGTTAACTACGCTAAACGCCAACAAGGTCGTCAAGTATTTGCTGCCCAAAGCACGCATTTACCACTAAAAGTAAATATGGCGGGTGTTATTCCACCAATCTTCGCTAGCAGTATAATTCTGTTCCCTGGTACAATTGCTAGCTGGTTCGGCCAAGGTGAAGGTCCAGTCGCTGATGTATTACAAGCTGTTGCTACTACGTTGACTCCAGGTCAACCGTTGTACTCGCTTGTTTTAGCTGCGGCCATTATCTTCTTCTGCTTTTTCTACACAGCGTTGGTTTTTAACCCACGTGAAACAGCAGATAACCTTAAGAAATCTGGCGCATTTATCCCAGGTATTCGTCCAGGTGAGCAGACATCTAAATACATTGATAAAGTGATGACACGCCTGACATTGGCAGGTGCTTTGTATATAACCTTTATCTGTCTGGTGCCTGAATTCATGACGATGGCGTGGCAAACGCCATTCTACTTCGGCGGTACATCAGTTTTGATTATCGTTGTAGTAATCATGGACTTTATGGCACAAGTACAGACTCACCTGATGTCTCATCAGTATGATTCTGTGCTGAAAAAAGCGAACCTTAAAGGCTACGGTCGATAAGGTCAGTTTACGGAGTTGAGCAATGAAAGTACGTGCTTCCGTTAAGAAAATATGCCGTAACTGTAAAGTTATTAAACGTGCTGGTGTAGTACGCGTAATTTGCAGTGAGCCTAAGCATAAGCAAAGGCAAGGCTAAGTAAACAGTCGTGCAGGCTGAGTTTTCTCGGCCTGTGTTTTTAGTAGTGATTTGGTCTTCGTTTGAGTATCCTTACGGGCTTTTCAAACTTTTGATTACCAAATTCGAATATAGGAGATGTGTTAGTGGCCCGTATTGCTGGCATTAACGTCCCTGATCATAAACATGCAGTTATTGGTTTAACAGCTATTTATGGCATAGGTAAGACTCGCTCTAAGGCTATCTTAGAAGCGACTGGTATCGCCGAAACCACAAAAATCGGTGAACTTTCAGACGAAATTCTTGACGTACTGCGTGATGCAGTTGGCAAGTACACTGTTGAAGGTGATCTTCGTCGTGAAGTTACTTTAAATATCAAGCGCCTAATGGACCTTGGTTGTTATCGTGGCCTACGTCACCGTCGCTCTTTACCACTACGTGGTCAAAGAACTAAGACTAACGCGCGCACCCGTAAGGGTCCTCGTAAGCCTATTAAGCGATAAGGGGATAGTATTATGGCTAAGACACCAATTCGTCGTAAAAAGGTTAAAAAACAAGTTGCTGATGGTATGGCTCATGTTCATGCGTCTTTCAACAACACTATTGTAACGATTACCGACCGTCAAGGTAATGCACTATCATGGGCTACTGCCGGTGGTTCAGGTTTCCGTGGTTCACGTAAATCTACACCATTTGCTGCTCAGGTTGCTGCAGAGCGTGCAGGTACTGCTGCTCAAGAATACGGTTTAAAAAATCTAGAAGTTTTCATTAAAGGTCCAGGTCCAGGTCGTGAATCTGCTGTACGTGCTTTGAATGCTGCTGGTTACCGTATTACCAACATTACTGACGTGACGCCAATACCACATAATGGTTGTCGTCCACCGAAGAAACGTCGCGTTTAACAATAGGTTAGGAGAAATAACATGGCAAGATATTTGGGCCCTAAGCTCAAGCTGAGTCGTCGTGAAGGTACTGACCTGTTCCTTAAGAGCGGCGTAAGAGCTATCGACTCTAAGTGTAAACTTGAGACTGCACCTGGTCAGCACGGCGCTCGTAAAGGTCGCTTATCTGATTACGGTTTACAATTACGTGAAAAGCAAAAAGTACGTCGTATCTACGGTGTATTAGAAAAGCAATTCCGTAACTACTACAAAGAAGCTGCTCGCCTTAAAGGCAACACAGGTGAAAACTTGTTACAGCTTTTAGAGCAACGTTTAGACAATGTTGTATATCGCATGGGTTTTGCTAGCACACGTGCAGAAGCACGTCAGTTAGTAAGCCATAAAGCGATTTTAGTTAATGGTCGTGTTGTGAACATTCCTTCATACGTAATTACTCCAGAAGATACTGTTGTAATCCGTGAGAAGTCTAAGACGCAAGCACGTATCATCGCTGCTCTAGAGTTGGCTGAGCAACGTGAAAAGCCGACTTGGGTTGAAGTTGACGGTAAGAAATTGGAAGGCAGCTTTAAGCGTCTACCTGAGCGTTCAGACCTGTCTGCGGACATTAATGAACAACTAATCGTCGAACTTTACTCTAAGTAAAGTTAAGAGTTAAGAGAGGATAAAATGCAGGGTTCTGTTACAGAATTTCTAAAACCAAGGTTAGTCGACATCGACGCTATCAACCCAACGCGTTCTAAAATAGTTTTAGAACCATTAGAGCGTGGCTTTGGCCATACTCTGGGTAATGCTTTACGCCGTATATTACTTTCATCTATGCCTGGATGTGCAGTAACTGAAGTTGAAATCGACGGTGTATTACATGAGTACAGCGCGAAAGAAGGCGTTCAAGAAGACATCATTGAAATACTATTAAACCTTAAAGGTTTAGCAGTAACGTTAGAAGGCAAAGATGAAGTTTTTCTGACCCTGACTAAATCTGGTGTAGGCCCTGTTACTGCGGCTGATATTCAGCACGATGGCGATGTAACAATTGCTAATCCAGATCACGTTATTTGTAATTTAACTACAAATAACAGCGAGATCAGCATGCGTATTCGTGTTGAACGTGGTCGTGGTTATGTGCCGGCATCTAGTCGTTTATCCTCTGATGACGATGAGCGTCCAATTGGTAGATTGTTGCTTGATGCATCATTTAGCCCAGTTGAACGTATTGCGTACTCGGTTGAATCAGCTCGAGTTGAGCAACGTACAGATTTAGACAAGTTAATCATTGATATGGAAACAAACGGCACTTTAGATCCAGAAGAAGCGATCCGCCGTGCGTCTACTATCTTAGCTGAGCAATTAGATGCATTCGTAGATTTACGTGATGTAACTGAGCCAGAAGAGAAAGAAGAGAAGCCAGAATTCGATCCTATTCTACTTCGTCCAGTTGATGATCTTGAATTAACAGTACGCTCAGCAAATTGTTTGAAAGCCGAGCAAATTCAATATATCGGTGATTTAGTTCAGCGCACTGAAGTTGAGCTTCTTAAAACGCCTAATCTAGGTAAGAAGTCTCTAACTGAAATTAAAGACGTGCTAGCTTCACGTGGACTTTCTCTAGGTATGCGCCTAGAAAATTGGCCACCTGCAAGCTTAGCTGAATAATCTAAATCACTATATTAGTTTAGTTAGAAGGATAGGGTCATGCGCCATCGTAAGAGTGGTCGTCAATTAAACCGTAACAGTAGCCATCGTAAAGCGATGTTTAGCAATATGGCAGGTTCTTTGGTGAAACATGAAATCATCAAAACTACTTTGCCAAAAGCGAAAGAGTTACGTCGTGTAATTGAACCTTTAATCACACTGGCTAAGACTGACAGTGTAGCAAATCGCCGTTTAGCGTTTGCTCGCACGCGTGATAATGAAGTTGTTGGTAAATTATTCAGTGAAATCGGTCCACGTAACGCGGATCGTCCAGGTGGTTACACTCGTATTCTTAAGTGTGGCTTCCGTACTGGTGATAATGCACCAATGGCTTATATTGAACTAGTTGGTCGCCCAGCGACTAGCGAAGCAGTTCAAGAAGACGCACAGTCTGCAGAGTAAGTCTTAAAGAAACCTAAAAGCCGAGCTTATGCTCGGCTTTTTCTTGCCTAAAATTTGTCAAACTATATGAACCAGTAATTACCTTCTATTATGTGCATCGACTCATAGATTCTGAATCGATAGGTTGTTTCGACTGCTGTTTTAATAACTTAGCCTAGTTACCTTTACTTACCATTCATCCAAAATAGCCTATCCGGTTTTAGTTAAAGAGTATTTTCACTTTATATAGTGATTTACAATTATTAATAATAGCACTTCGAATTTAACTACCATTAAGCAATCCCTAACGAAGTTTTTAGTGATTAGAGCTGCTCAGAAGATATATGGGGTCGCTCTCTTATCTATATACCGGTACTAAGAACCTCATAGTAAAGCTAACCATTGGGGCCTTAGTAAACTCACTTCTCAAATAAAAATATAGCCCAATGAATTTAAATCTCAGCTTTTGACTATTTCAAATGATTTTAGTAACACGACTCTTAACTTATTGGTTGGCTTTTTCAGCATTGATGATCCAAATATGTCTCTACTGATCACTAGTTACCATAACTTTGACTTTAAATAGCTCTTTAAACCCCTCAATACAGGAGGTTTAGTTGTGTTTTTGAGCGTTTAGCTCAAATACTCAGCGAACAGCACATTATTTCAAGTTTTCTTCAAAAAAGGGTTGATCTGTTTTCGGATCTCCCTATAATGCGACCCCACTGAGACGGGAAACAGCAACGCATAGCGAGGCACGAACAACTCAG
>NZ_JACJEA010000018.1:0-100671 GCF_014163835.1 Pseudoalteromonas sp. SR43-5 | reverse complement strand
GAGTATGTTCGTTAATCATAATGTGCCCTCAAACAAGATTTGAAGATCTGATCATGACATTGAGATTTAGTTCAAAAAAATCCCCGCTAATTTCTTAGCAGGGATTTGTGTATAAGAGACAGCTTTAGTAAGCGCCTTTTTTATTTATTTAGTTCTTTTATTTAGTTTTCGTGTTTGCTTTGCGTGCTCACTAAGCTCAGTTAAACCTAATTGGTCGTAACTTTTCTCCATCATTTCAAGCGCGGGATCTAAGTAACTGCTTTGTGAATAATGCTCAACAACAAACTTACCTCTATTAGCAGCAGCTAAATAAGCTTCACGTTCGTAATAGTAAGTTGCTACTTTTAATTCATAACGTGCCATGCGGTTTAAAAGCCACACTAAACGACGCTTAGCTTCAGGCGCGTAATCACTTTTTGGAAAACGTTTTACTAATGTCGATAAATCTGTAAATGCAACACGAGTACGGTTAGCATCACGGTCGGCTCTATCTACACCAAAGTACTCTTGGAACGCATTTTTATCTGCTTTAATATTTACTAAACCACGCATGTAATACATGTAGTCTAAATCTTTATGATTTGGGTTTAAGCGAATAAAGCGGTCAATGGTTGCAAGTGCTTGTTCAGTATTACCTGATTGATAATGTGCATAGACTAAGTCCATTTGTACTTGCTTAGAGAATGGGCCAAATGGGTAGCGAGAGTCTATAGCACTCAAAAGTTCAATTGCACGAGCATATAAACCAGAATCTAGCGTTTCTTTTGCATCTTCATATAAAGCGTGTGCAGACTTATTCGGTACACGTTGAATGTCTTCTTGGTCTGGAGCAGACGAACAAGCGCCTAAACTAAGTACAGAAACTGAAAAAACAATGGCAAATGCACGTTTCCCTATTTTATTTATCATTTTATTTGTTACCTTCGATGTCTTCGGCTAGGCCAAGTCGGTAAAACCGAGTAAACTATGCGTATTATATTATGCTTTTATTAAAAGCGATTCTAACCCAGTCGAGCAAAGCTTGCACTGGTAAATTGGGTAAAGTTACTAATGTCAGAGCAAATTTCTCTTCAAGCCGACGTTCCAACCGAATTAGGTGGTAAACGTCTAGACCAAGTATTAGCACAATTGTTCCCTGATTATTCACGTTCTCGTATAAAAACGTGGATATTGGATGATAAAATCACCGTAGACGGTGAAATTTTCAACACTCCACGCGAAAAGCTACTAGGTGGTGAAGTTGTAAGTGTTGAAACAACAATTGAAGCACCACGCGAATACGAAGCACAAGATATCAAATTAAACATTGTTTATGAAGACGATGATATTTTGGTAATTAATAAACCAATGGGCCTAGTGGTTCACCCTGGTGCGGGTAACCCTAATGGAACAGTGCTAAACGCATTGCTACATTACTACCCTGAAATAATTAACGTGCCACGCGCAGGTATTGTACATCGTTTAGATAAAGACACGACCGGTTTAATGGTTGTAGCTAAAACGATTCAGGCTCAAACGCATTTAGTGAAAGCACTACAAAAGCGCGAAAATTTCACTCGTGAATATGAAGCACTGTGTAATGGCACCATGACTGCTGGTGGTATGGTTGAAAAAGCAATTGGCCGCCATCCTACGCAGCGTACGCATATGGCCGTACATGAACTGGGTAAACCGGCAATTACGCATTACCGTGTTGCTGAAAAGTTCCGTGCTCATACTCGTTTACGTCTGCGCCTAGAAACAGGCCGTACTCACCAAATTCGTGTGCATATGGCACATTTAAATCATCCGCTAATTGGCGATCAATCTTATGGCGGCCGTCCGCGTCCACCTAAAGGTGCAACACCTGAGTTATTTGAGTTACTTCGTAGCTTTAGACGCCAAGCACTACATGCCGTAAAATTAAGTATTGCGCATCCAATCACGGGTGAAATGATGACATGGCAAGCTCCTATCCCTGACGATATGGTTGCTATGACACATGCACTACGTGAAGATACTAAAGCTAATCCTGATATCGATAGATAATGCACTTATTGTCAGCGACATGGCAAAACCTTCATAAAGTAGGAACGTTAAGTACTACTTGTGGAGGTGGTGTTTCAAAAACCCCATTTGAAAGTTTCAATTTGGGATACCATGTTGGAGATAATCAAGATCATGTATCAAAAAACCGCTCACTATTAACCAAACACTTACCTAAATCTGCCGTGTGGCTAAATCAAGTTCATAGCTCTGAGGTTGTTATTGTTGATGAACATTTTGACTCTAATAAGTTACACAATGCTGATGCGCTTTATACTCAGTTATTAAATCAGCCTTTGGCTATCATGACTGCCGATTGCTTGCCTATTTTATTAGTGAGTGATGATGAAAAGGAAGTTGCAGCTATACATGGCGGCTGGCGAGGGCTTGAGCAGGGAATTATTAAAAATACTTTAGAATGTTTTAGCTCAAAGTATGAAAATATAAATGCTTGGCTAGGGCCTGCAATTGGGCCAACTCAATTTGAGGTTGGGGGTGAAGTGTTTGAGTTATTTCAAAAAAGGTCTTCTTCATTTATTCAAGCATTTACACCACAAGCTAATAGCAAATATCTTGCTGATATTTATGGCATTGCGCGTACTTTACTTACCCAGCAAGGCGTTAAAAAGATTACAGGCGGCGACTATTGTACAGTCTCTCAAAGTGACTTATTTTTTTCTTATCGACGGGATGGACAAACCGGACGTATGGCAAGTTTGATCTGGCGCAAGTAATTAGCACCTTTAGCTATTATATTTCTCTCTACACCTTGAACAAACACCTAAACATACCCATTAATTAAGCAATTAGATTATTTAATAGGTAACACCATGCGTTTAGATAGATTTACAAGTAAATTTCAATCTGCGCTTTCTGATGCGCAATCGCTAGCCCTTGGCCGCGACCATCAATTTATTGAACCCGTACATTTAATGTATTCATTACTGCAGCAAAGCGGCTCCAGTGTGCGCGCGTTATTTGCCCAAACGGGGGTCAGCGCAGATGAACTTAACACCAAGCTTTCACAAGAAATAGAAAAACTATTTAAAGTAGAAGGTGTAGGTGGCGATGTGCAGCTATCAAATAATATGGCTTCACTTATTAACCTATGTGACAAGTATGCACAAAAACGCAAAGACAAATACATTTCAAGTGAATTATTTGTACTGGCAGCATGCGACGATAAAGGTCCACTTGGCGATATATTCAGATCGTTAAATATTACCTCGACTAAAATTGAAACTGCAATTAAAGCGATTCGCGGCGGTCAAAAAGTTGATGACCCAAATGCCGAAGAAACACGTCAAGCGCTTGAAAAGTACACGATTGATCTAACTGAGCGAGCAGAGCAAGGTAAGCTTGACCCTGTAATAGGTCGAGATGACGAAATTCGCCGCACGATTCAAGTACTACAACGGCGCACTAAAAATAACCCTGTATTAATCGGTGAACCAGGTGTTGGTAAAACAGCAATAGCAGAAGGTTTAGCACAGCGTATTATTAATGGTGAAGTACCCGAAGGATTAAAAAACAAACGTGTTTTATCGCTTGATTTAGGAGCACTAGTTGCGGGCGCTAAATATCGCGGTGAATTTGAAGAGCGTTTAAAATCAGTGCTAAACGAATTGGCTAAAGAAGAAGGCCAAGTTATTTTATTTATTGATGAAATACATACTATTGTGGGTGCAGGCAAAAGTGATGGCGCAATGGATGCGGGCAATATGCTAAAACCTGCTTTAGCACGCGGTGAATTACACTGTGTTGGCGCAACCACGCTTGATGAATACCGTAAATATATAGAGAAAGACGCAGCACTTGAGCGTCGATTCCAAAAGGTACTCATTGAAGAGCCGTCGGTTGAAGATACCATTGCAATATTGCGTGGCTTAAAAGAGCGATATGAGCTACATCATTCAGTAGAAATTACTGATCCCGCGATAGTTGCTGCGGCGCAGTTATCTCACCGCTACATTAGCGATCGTCAGTTACCAGATAAAGCAATTGATTTAATTGACGAAGCGGGTTCTTCAATTCGATTACAAATTGATTCAAAACCAGAGTCGTTAGATAAGCTTGAGCGTCGTATTATCCAATTAAAATTAGAAGATAATGCACTTGCTAAAGAAAAAGATGAGGCGAGTCAAAAACGTCGCACTGAAATGCAAGAGTTGATCACCGACCTTGATGGACAATATCGTGAACTAGACGAAATTTGGAATGCTGAAAAAGCATCGCTTCAAGGTACACAAGTAATTAAAGCCGAACTTGAACAAGCAAGATTAGATTTAGATGTAGCGCGAAGAGCAAGTGATTTACAGCGTATGTCAGAGCTGCAATATGGGCGAATTCCAGAGCTTGAACGAAAACTTGATTTAGCCTCACAAGCTGAAATGCAAGAAATGACTCTGCTTAAGAACCAAGTAGGTGAGGATGAAATTGCTGAAATTTTATCTCGCTGGACAGGTATTCCTGTTGCAAGAATGCTACAAGGTGAGCGTGAAAAGCTGCTGCAAATGGAAGATAAGTTACACAGTAAAGTAATAGGGCAAGATGAAGCGGTCGTTGCTGTTGCTAACGCAATACGACGCTCACGTGCAGGACTTGCAGATCCTAATCGCCCAATTGGTTCTTTCTTGTTTTTAGGTCCAACAGGTGTGGGTAAAACCGAGCTAACAAAAGCACTGGCAGGTTTTATGTTTGATACCGAAGATGCCATGGTACGTATCGACATGTCTGAGTTTATGGAAAAGCACTCAGTTGCACGCCTAGTGGGCGCACCTCCAGGTTATGTGGGTTATGAAGAGGGCGGTTATTTAACAGAAGCTGTTCGTCGTAAACCTTACTCAGTTATATTGCTTGATGAAATAGAAAAAGCACACCCAGATGTGTTTAACATTTTACTGCAAGTGTTAGATGATGGCCGATTAACTGACGGACAAGGTAGAACCGTTGATTTTAAAAATACTGTTATTATCATGACATCAAATTTAGGCTCAGATATTATCCAAGAACAAGCGGGGAATAATGACTATACGACCCTTAAAGCTAAAGTAATGGAAGTATTGATTAATGAGTTTAGACCTGAGTTTATTAACCGTATTGACGAGACTGTTGTATTCCACCCGTTAGCAAACGAGCATATAAAAGAAATAGCTGATATTCAGTTAATGAAATTACGTGAGCGTTTAACAGAGATGGGGTATCTGCTTGAAATAAGCGATGCTGCACTTGAGCGAATTGCAGCAAGTGGGTTTGATCCTGTGTACGGTGCACGCCCGCTTAAGCGTGCTATTCAGCAAACGATTGAAAATCCGCTAGCACAAAAGCTACTTAATGGGGACTACATACCAGGTAGCGTGATTGTTATTGATGCAAATGACGACTCTTTGGTATTTACCAAACGCTGATTGTAAATAATTAAACTCTAAAGCCGCTAAAATAGCGGCTTTTTTATGTTTGTTAAACTTTAAAGGTTAGTAATAAATCATTCACTCTACGTGAGCCTTCAACAAGCTCAGCTGCACCTTTTGCCACATTAAAGCTTAAACTTAAGTTGTTATCGCCAAAATCTTTAATTTGCGAAACATTATTACTAATGTCGTTACTAACCATTTGTTGCTCTTCTGCAGCGGATGATATTTGTATTGCCAAGTGAGATATTTCACTGATTTGGATAAAAATATCCTCTAATTCAACTTGGGTTTTATCGGTTGTCAAAACACAGTTATCGGCTTGTGCTTTAGTGCTTTGCATTACTTTGGACCAGCTAAATAAAGTGTCTTGTATTTCTTTAATAGAACTATGGATTTGTGTCGTAGCATTTTGAGTGCGTGACGAAAGAGTCCTTACCTCATCGGCGACTACAGCAAAGCCTCGACCATGTTCTCCCGCTCTAGCTGCTTCAATCGCTGCATTAAGAGCAAGTAAGTTAGTTTGATCGGCAATTCCTTCTATTTCACTCATTACCTTACCAATTTTATCTGCTTCAGAGGCTAAGCTGGTGGCTGTATTTGCAGCTTGTTCTACTTGAGAAGCTAAGTCAGATACCATTTTACTATTATCAGCAATGTGGTCTTTTATCTCTGAGCAACTTTGATGGGTGTTATTCACTTTATCCGCTGTTTGAGCGGTATTTACTGATATTTCACCAATGGTAGAACTCATTTGAGTCATCGCTGATGCAATTTGTTCTAAACGCTCACCTTGAGAAGAAATCCCTTTTTCGGTGAGTGTTGATTGTTTGTCTAAATCAGTCGCGATGCCATTAAAGCTTAATGTTGAGTCTTTCATACGGCCAAGAACTGTGCGCAATTTTGCACTTAGCATTTGCTCTCTATAATCACTTACACTGTGCGGTGTATGGCCGCTGTAAATATAACGAGAGATTGAATCGGCTTTTGCTTTTTGTTCGCGTAATATTTTAGGGGTAACAATGAGTTCGTCATAATTTAGCACAATAACTAAAGCACAAATAAATAGGCTAATTGCAGCAATGGTGATTGATGCCGCGACAGCAATAAAAATCAGCCAAAATAATAGACTTATAAAAGTAAGGCTTTGTCGTATTGTGGTGTGTTCTCGTAGTTTAAATAATGACTTGTTGGTATTTATTTTGTTGTAAAGTGTTTGTGCACGGTGCTTAAGTTGAGAGCTTGCTTTGGTTCTTACAGATTGATAACCAACAAGTCGGCCATGTTCAAAAATGGGGGTTACAAAGGCATCTACCCAGTAATAGCGGCCATCTTTACAGCGGTTTTTAACCATACCGCGCCACGAGTGTTCTTGTTTTAATGTTGCCCACATTTCTTTAAAGGCTGCTTTTGGCATATCAGGGTGGCGAACAATATTATGATGCTGACCGATAAGCTCTTGTGCGCTATATCCTGCTACAGCACAAAACGCTTGATTGACGTATGTTATTACACCTTTAAGATCAGTAGTGGAAACCAGCTCTTGTGATTCATCAAAGTATACTTCTTCATTTTTTAAGCTTTTATCATTGTGCATTGTATTTATTATCATCCTTTATTGTTGCAGTCATTATATTGCTTACACTCTACAAAGCAAAAAATAGCGTCCTTCCTTCTATGCTCATAAGACAAATAATTGTATTTATTGATCTAGATCAAGTTTAAATACCGGACAGCTAAATTGAACTGATTTTGCATAAGTTCCGGTCTATTACTTTAAGCTGATATTTTACTTATTTGATTTATAATTAAATACGTATTTAAAGCATTTGTATAATGCACATAGCAATGGCAATATTACGACTTAATATAATGATGTTGGTCATATTAAGTGCATGTATAAAGTGGGGAAATAATTATTAAATTTGAAAAGTTATATAGTTCTTAGCAATTTATACCAGTTGTATTAAATAAGTGATCTATTATAGCGCTAAGAAAATAGCACAATAGCAAGGCGAAAATTATGACATGTAGTTGTTCTATATGAGTAATTTTCAACGCAGTGAATGCGCTATTTAATGCGATACAATGATCATATTTTCAATAAAAATTGGTATTAATCTTGAGTCTAAGTAATTAGTCCCCATAACCTTATGATTAAGCCACGTGGCCCGAGGAAAGATTTTTTGACAACACATGATTTAGCTAACGCACTTGAAGCGTTATCAGTAAATGAGCACCAACATGCAGTTAAAGGCATTAAACGTGGCATAGAGCGAGAGTCGCTAAGAATACAAGAGAATGGTGCTATATCACCTAAAGGCCATCCAAAAGGGGTGGGCAGTGCATTAACTAATGGCCATATCACAACTGATTTTTCTGAATCTTTACTTGAATTTATTACTCCAGTTAGTGAGTCGTCAACGCAAACTCTTAAGCAATTAAAAGATCTTCAAAAGTTCACTCTAGAAAAGATGGACGATGAACTGCTTTGGCCTATTAGTATGCCATGCTTTATTGAACACCAAGATGATATTGTTTTAGCTCAATTTGGTAGTTCAAATACTGGTCAAATGAAAACACTATACCGTGAAGGATTAAAAAATCGTTACGGAAGTATGATGCAAGCAATTGCAGGTGTTCACTTTAATATTTCATTCCCAGATACGCTTTGGCAATCGCTTCATTCGTTACAAAAAAGCAATGCAAGCCTTCAAGATTTTATTTCAGAAGGTTATTTAGCGCTTATTCGTAACTTTAAACGCGAACTATGGCTAATAAGTTACATGTTTGGTGCATCGCCAGCATTGTGTAACTCATTTTTACAAGGTCGAAAAACCGATTTACCATTTAAAAAACTAGGTAAAGGTACACTTTACTTAGAAGTTGGTACGGCACTGCGTTTAGGCAATTTAGGTTATACGAATAGCGCTCAGTCGTCACTACGCGTAATGTATAACTCGTTAGATGAATATGTAGCAGGCCTTAAAAAAGCAATCAACACACCATCAGAAATTTATGGTGATCTTGATGACTATAAGAGTGAAAACCCTAAGCAGTTAAATAAAAATATTCTGCAGATTGAAAACGAATTTTACTCGCCAATTCGTCCTAAGCGTAATGCTAAAAGTGGCGAAACGCCAACGGATGCACTGCTTCGAGCTGGCATTGAATACGTAGAAATTCGCGCATTAGACGTTAATCCGTTTAGCGAAGTTGGTATTGATATTGAGCAAATTCACTTTTTAGATGTGTTTTTAACGTATTGTTTATTAAAAGATTCAGCTCCAATGGATTGGAAAGAACAAGCACGCAGTACTGAAAACCTCGACACAGTAGTCAATCAAGGTCGAGAAGAAGGGCTAATGCTTAACTTTAATAACACACAGCGTAGTCTTCAGTCGTGGGGCGATGAAATATTTGCACAGCTCACTGATGTCGCTAAATGGATGGATAATGCTTATGGTGTTAATTATTACTCCGATACTATAAAGCGCATGGCAACGTGGGTGCATAATCCAGAGCTTACTTATTCTGGACGTTACGTGTCGCAATTAAAAGAGTCTGGTTTAGACAACGGTCACTTTGCACTAGCACTGGCTAATAAATACAAACAAAGCCACGCAGACACTGATTACAGTGAGTTTTTAAAGCCTTGGCTGGAACAACAAGTTGTAGAGTCTAACGAAGCACAAACTGCAATTGAGCAAGCAGATACTCAGTCATTTACCGCCTTTTTAGATGCGTATTTTGGCGGTAAATAATCTTAATACTTAGTAAAATTTAAGCAAAAAAAACGCAGCCTAAGTAGGCTGCGTAAATATATATTCAGGGATGAACTAATGCTGTACTGCTGCATTCATTGAGTCAGACCCACACTTTTTAGAAAAGTTCTGTGAGATCTTAGAAAAATGAAAAAAAATGCAATTATTTTATCTCTTGCCATTACTTTAGCTGGTTGTGCTACAGCCCCTCCAAAACAACCTAACGATCTATGTAAAATCTTTGAAGAAAAACCTGATTGGTATTTTGACGCAAAAGATGCGCAAGAAAAATGGGGTTCTCCTAAGCATGTACTCATGAGTATGATGTACCAGGAAAGCTCATTTAAGCATGATGCCGCTCCGCCTATGGAGTACTTCTTATGGATAATTCCAACCGGTCGCGCAAGTGATGCTTATGGTTACTCACAGGCTAAAACACCAACATGGTCAGATTATATTCGTGAAACAGGCAACAATGGTGCTGATAGAGACGACTTTGACGATGCAATCGACTTTATGGCGTGGTTTGTTTATAAAACGCATAAAGTAAATAAAATCTCTAAATGGGATGCTTACGCACAATACCTTAATTATCATGAAGGTTGGGGTGGCTATAAGCGTGGCACATATAAAAAGAAAAAGTGGTTAATGGGTGTAGCAAATAAAGTTAAACACAGAGCGAGCCGTTATGGCGCGCAATTAAAGCGCTGTGAAGACGAGCTTGATAAAGGTTGGTTTGAACGTCTTATATTTGGCTAGAGAGTTATTAATGGATATAAAAAAGGAGCCAATCGGCTCCTTTTATACTTAGCGAGAACGCTTATTAGGCTGAATCTTCACCTGTTTTATCATATTCTCTTTTACTTCAAGTACTTCAATAGGGTAGCCCGCAATACGTAGACTAATATTTGCATCGGGAATATCTTCTAAGTATTCAACAATTAAACCACTCAAAGTTTTTGGGCCGTCTAGTGGGAAATCCCAACCCATCTCTTTATTTAAATCGCGTACGTTAGCGCCGCCATCTACAATACAAGAGCCATCAGTTTGAGTTTCTACTTCTTCGCTTGGCGTACGAGTTTGTGTAGTTGTAAAATCGCCAACAACTTCTTCTAAAATATCTTCAAGCGTTACTAAACCTTGAATATCGCCATACTCGTCTACTACTAAGCCAATACGCTCTTTAGACTGCTGAAACTTTAACAGCTGAGTGTTAAGTGATGTTCCCTCTGGGATAAAGTAAATTTCGCGTACAGCACGCAGCAACGATGGTTTATCAAATTGCTCTTTTGTAAGTAGACGAAGTGCATCTCGAGAGTGAATAAAACCTACTGCGTCATCTATATTGTCGCGATACAACAACACGCGAGTATGTTGTGCATGGGTAAGCTGGCGACTAATTAGTTTCCAATCATCATTAATATCAATAGCCACAATTTCGTTACGTGGGATCATGATATCTTCAACGGTTACTTGCTCTAAATCTAAAATTGAGGTCAGCATACTTTGATGGCGAGCAGGGATAAGTGCGCCTGACTCATTGAGCACTGTTTTTAATTCTTCTTTGCTCATGCTGTGCTCGTCGATTTGAGCGGCACTAATACCAAATAATCGCAATATCCCGTTGGTCATCCAGTTAACGATAACAACAAAAGGAAAAAGAATTTTTAGTAACCCTTTAAGTATTATTGAGCTTGGAAAAGCAACTTTTTCAGGATAGAGGGCAGCAAGAGTTTTAGGTGTTACTTCGGCAAATATAAGCACGACTAAAGTTAACACACCCGTAGCGATAGCAATACCAAGGTCACCGTAAAGGCGAATACCTATAATGGTAGCAACTTGAGCTGCAGCTATATTGACAAGATTATTGCCAATTAAGATTAAACCGATGAGCCTATCTGGACGGCTAAGTAATTTACTGACTCGTTTAGCTGCACGATGATCCTCTTTAGCGAGGTGTCGCAGGCGTATACGATTGATTGACATAATTCCGGTTTCTGAACCAGAAAAATAAGCAGAAAAAAGCACCAAAAAACCTAAAATGATAAATAGGGTACTTGTCGATATGTCGTCCAACGATGGATCCTTTTCTTATAAATCAATGCGTATTAAGCTAGAGTGAGCAAGCAGAGTCAAGTTAAAACTTATTTAGTATCACTTCTTGTATGAAACGGCTGCCAAAATATGCGAGTGTGAGGACAAATGCAGCGACCATGATCGTAATAACCACAGGTTTACCGCGCCAACCCTTTTTCATATGCCCGATGGCTACAATGGCAAAAATAGCCCACGCAACTAACGACAATATCGTTTTATGAATGAACTCTTTAGCAAACATCCCATCAAGAAATACAAACCCCGAGAGTAATGCGAACGTGAGTAATATGGTGCCTAAATTAAGGAGTTGGTAAAGCTGGCGCTCAACAACCATCAAAGGCGGAAGGTGACTATGCACAATTGCTAAATCTTTACGTTTTAAACGTTTATCAATAAAGTAGAACTGTACACCATATAAAGTAGCAATAATTAAAATACAGTAGGCCAATAGGGATAAGGAAATGTGTGTTACTAAGCCAACCTCAATATTAATGCTTTGCAGTAAAATATGATGAGGAATAAATAAACTGGCAATTGTAAGTAAAGCACCAAAACCATAAACAACGGGCAATAGTAAAGTGGCGGGGAACTTTAGCGACACAGCTGTTACTGAAACTACAATAACCCAGCATGTTAAAAGGGAGACGTTTACAATACTTAGGTCTTGACCGTCGGATCTAAAAACAGAGTTAACTAACAGCAGCATATGCGCCACTATAGCAACCGTGCTCAATATGACGGTTACCTTTTGGCTAGGGCCTTGTTGATGAAACAGGCGTGAGAGCACGTGAGACGTTGCTAACACATAAAATAAACTGGCAATAATAGTTAAACTAATAATCAGCATTGTGCTTGGGCCACTTAATTTGAGACAAAATAATCCTTGTTGTTATATAGCCATTGTATTTTATAGCAAAGCAAATGCATAGACCTTAAAAAAAGAAACTCAACAAGGTGCACTTGAACACTGTATTGTAAGACGCCATATACGGTATACTACTTTTAATTGAAACTTAATAAGTCAATCCTGGTTAATTGAAAATCAAACTAACCGTAAAATTTTAATGGATTGATATAAACGTCTTATCGGAACCGTTACATGTTTGAGAACCTCCAAGAACGATTAGGTAAAACCTTAAAAAATATCAGTGGCCGTGGCCGTCTGACTGAAGACAACATAAAAGACACACTTCGCGAAGTGCGTATGGCATTTTTAGAAGCCGATGTGGCACTGCCTGTTGTTCGCGAGTTTGTAAAACAAGTTAAAGAACGTGCAGTTGGGGTTGAAGTTACAAAAAGCTTAAGCCCAGGCCAAGTATTTATAAAAATAGTGCGTGAAGAACTAGAAAAAGCAATGGGTGAGGCCAATGAAGAGCTAAGCCTAAATGCACAACCGCCAGCCGTTGTTATGGTAGCGGGTCTGCAAGGTGCGGGTAAAACCACCAGTGTAGCTAAGCTTGCTAAGTTTTTAAAAGAACGCAAAAAGAAATCAGTGCTTGTAGTAAGTGCCGATGTTTATCGCCCTGCTGCGATTAAGCAGCTAGAAACGCTTGCTACAGAAGTTGACGTTGATTTCTTTCCAAGTGATATTTCGCAAAAGCCAGTGGATATTGCAAACGCTGCAATTTCTCATGCTAAAAAGAAATTTATAGATGTAGTACTTGTTGATACCGCAGGTCGTTTACATGTTGACAGCAACATGATGGACGAGATTAAAGATCTTCACAAAGCAATCAACCCAATTGAAACTTTATTCGTTGTTGATGCAATGACGGGTCAAGATGCGGCAAATACAGCTAAAGCATTTGACGAAGCCCTGCCACTAACCGGTGTAATATTAACAAAAACCGATGGTGATGCACGTGGTGGTGCTGCTTTATCTATTCGTCATATTACAGGCAAACCAATTAAATTTATGGGTGTGGGTGAGCGTACTGACGCACTTGAGCCTTTTCATCCAGACCGTATAGCGTCGCGTATTTTAGGTATGGGTGATGTACTTTCATTAATCGAAGAAGTCGAAATGAAAGTAGATAAAGAGCAAGCTGCCAAAGTTGCTGAAAAAGTATTTAAAGGTGCCGGTTTTACCCTTGACGACTTTGCTGATCAATTAAAGCAAATGAAAAACATGGGTGGCATGATGTCGATGCTTGATAAGCTCCCTGGTATGTCTAACTTACCAGATGCTGTTAAAGGCCAAATGGGTGACAAAACATTTATCCAAATGGAAGCTATTATTAGCTCAATGACTAAAAAAGAGCGCGCACGTCCAGAAATCATTAAAGGTTCACGTAAAAAGCGCATAGCTGCTGGCTCTGGTACACAAGTACAAGAGATTAATAAGTTGCTTAAGCAGTTTACGCAAATGCAAAAAATGATGAAAAAGATGAAAGGTAAAGGCGGCATGACCAAAATGATGCGCGGTATGAAAGGCATGTTACCACCTGGGATGATGGGTGGCGGTGGTCCTAAGTTTTAAAAAATACTTTTGAGTTATTTTTTAAAATAATAGCGAATCATATTTAAAGGAGCAAATAGCTCCTTTTTTGTTGAATAAATTATGCATGTAATACACCTTTAACCCTAATTTGTCGTTGAGATCACGGTTTAACCTACTAAACTGTCTTTTTGCTTCACTTCTTACTTGCGTTATTGCCAAAAACTCGTACAATTCCCCAGCTCCCCATTCTGGGGAGTAAATCTTATTAATGAAAACAGTCAATCTTTATAGAGGACGGTATGGTAACTATTCGTTTGCAACGTGGTGGCGCTAAAAAACGCCCTTTCTATCAAATTGTGGTTGCGGATAGCCGTTTCTCGCGTGACGGTCGCTTCATCGAGAAAGTAGGCTTTTTTAACCCAATTGCTTCAGGTCAAGAAGAAAAAATTCGTTTAGATTTACCACGTGTTGAACACTGGGTAGGTCAGGGCGCATCTCTTTCAGATCGCGTAGCTAAGTTAGTAAAAGACGCTCGTAAAGCGGCTTAATAGGCGTAAGTGTAACCATGAGTCAAGAGAACACCTCATCAATAATTGTCGTAGGAAAGCTCGGTGCCCCATATGGTATAAAGGGCTGGCTTAAGGTACATTCATTTACTGATGATCCCGTAGGGATCTTCGATTTCAGCCCGTGGTTGATAGGGCAGCAAGGTAAATGGCAGTCCTTAGAAGTGGTCGACTGGCGTCGCCACAACAAAGGCTTTATCGCTAAATTTGCGCAGATAAACGACCGAGACGAAGCAATGGCTTATACCCATGCTGAAATCTCAATGGATGCAGCGCATTTACCAGAACTTCCGCAAGGTGAGTTCTATTGGCGAGATCTCATTGGCATGTCTGTTGTAACCGATAAAGGTTATAGCTTAGGCATTGTTGATGACCTTATGGAGACAGGGTCAAATGACGTACTAGTTGTGAAAGCAAACAGTAAAGACGCATTTGGTCAAGCTGAACGTTTGATTCCTTTTTTAACTGATTCAGTTATTAAAGAAGTTAAATACGACGCAAGAGAAATTACCGTAGATTGGGATCCAGGGTTTTAATGACGCAAACTAGTTCATTATGGGTAGGGGTGATAAGCCTTTTTCCAGACATGTTTGACGCTATTACAGACCAAGGTGTTACCGGTCGCGCAGTAAAAAATGGTTTAATTGATTTTAACTGTTGGAATCCGCGAGACTACGCTTTAGATAAGCATAGAACCGTAGATGACCGTCCTTACGGGGGCGGACCAGGTATGTTAATGATGGTTGAGCCATTAAAAAAAGCGATTGCCGAAGCTAAAAAAGCAGCTGGTGATGGCGCTAAAGTAATTTATATGTCCCCGCAAGGGCGCAAACTTGATCAGCAGGGCGCTAGCGAACTCGCTAACTCTAATAAACTGATTTTGATTGCCGGTCGCTATGAAGGTATAGATGAGAGAATAATAGAATCATATGTTGACGAAGAATGGTCAATTGGTGATTTTATTTTGAGTGGTGGTGAACTACCTGCCATGACATTAATTGACGCAGTAGCGCGATTAGTGCCAGGTGTGTTAGGTCATAACCAGTCAGCAGAACAAGATTCGTTTTCGGATGGCTTGTTAGATTGTCCACACTATACACGACCAGAAACATTGGACGACAAACAGGTTCCTGCTGTATTACTCAGTGGAAACCACCAAGAGATAGCAAAGTGGCGGCTTAAGCAGTCATTAGGTAGAACTTGGTTACGACGTCCTGACTTGTTGCATAACCTAGCTCTGACTGAGGAGCAAGCGGTATTACTCGCAGAATTTCAGCAAGAGTACCAAAAAGCTTGTGGCTAGAAGACAGTTACACCTAGGAAAGTGAGAAACATAATGGCAAAAGTAAACCAAAATATTATTAAAGCGCTTGAAGATGAGCAGCTTAAAACAGACGTACCTGCATTTGGCCCTGGTGATACAGTGGTTGTACAGGTAAAAGTAAAAGAAGGTGCTAAAGAGCGTCTACAGGCCTTTGAAGGTGTTGTAATCGCTAAGCGTAATCGTGGTCTTCACTCAGCATTCACAGTTCGTAAAATTTCGAACGGTGAAGGTGTTGAGCGTGTATTCCAAACGCACAGCCCTCTTATTGATAGCGTAGCAGTTAAGCGTCGCGGTGCAGTTCGCCGTGCTAAGCTTTACTACCTACGTGAGCGTTCTGGTAAATCTGCACGTATTAGAGAAAAACTTAACTAATACGCGCTGTTTATCAACGCAAAAAAACGGGTTGCATCCTTCGGGTTGCAACCCGTTTTGGTTTTAGAATATTATTATCTCAATTCTCAATTCTCAATTATCAATTATCAATTCTTATTTCCTTATTAGTAAAATTTAAGCTTTAGCCTTTTATCAATTAGCTGATCCTGTTAGTATTTATCGTATTGATTAGTTTACTTTTATGTAAATTTATATTTACGTTATTTGTTTTTTAAGGTGGTATGAACGTGGCTGACATAAGTGATTTAGCACAGCTGAGAGAAGGTATAGATGAATGCGACGCACAACTTGTTGCCTTACTTGCTAAACGTAATGGTATTACGCAAAAAATTGGTGAGATAAAACAACAAACAGGCGCGCCTTTGCATGCACCTAATCGTGAAGCAGAGCTATTAGCGGCAAGAAGACAAGAAGCAATAAATCAAAATGTAAGCCCCGATCTAGTTGAAGATATACTAAGACGCATGATGCGAGAAGCCTATCAAAACCAACAAGCAAAACTTGCATGTGCAGCGCCAGAGCTTTCGCCAATTGTTATTGTAGGTGGTCAAGGTGCTATGGGGCAGCTATTTGCTCAGCAGTTTATTCGCTCAGGTTACGAAGTTAAAGTTTTAGATAAAGATCAGCAAAACGATGCGCAAAATATTTTAAAAGGTGCCAAGCTGGTAATGATTAGCGTACCAATTAATGCATTGGACGCAGTAGTTGCTAAGTTACCTAAACTAGATGATGACTGTTTACTAGTTGATATTACATCGGTAAAGCAATCGCCTATTAAAGCACTAAAAGCTGCGCACAGTGGCCCTGTGGTTGGTTTGCATCCTATGTTTGGCCCTGACATATCACATTGGGTAAAACAAACGGTCGTTGTATGTGAAGGGCGAGAGCACCAAGCGGCAAAAGGCTTGTTACAGCAGTTACAAGTATGGGGTTGTCAGCTTGTTGAGCTTGATGCTAAAAAGCACGACGAAGCAATGCAAATTATTCAGGTAATGCGCCATTTAACAACATTTGTGTACGGACAGTTTTTAGCAAAACAAAGTCATACACTAGAAGAGTTACGTAGTTGCTCGTCACCCATTTATCAATTAGAGCTGATGATGGTAGGGCGTTTATTTGCGCAGTCGCCGGAGTTGTACTCAGATATTATGTTAGCGCAATTCGATGATGTAGAGAGCCTGCTCGCACAGTACCAAGACACTTTTGCAAGTACATTGGAAAAATTAAAAGCAGGAGATAAAGCAGCGCTTATTGATTCTTTTGCGCAAGCGAAAGTTTACTTTTCTGACTCAACAGAGCACTTTTTAACACAAAGCCGAAGCTTATTAAATAAAGCGAATGATTCAAAAGTTTTAGACTAATACTTGTCACTTTTTACTAAAAAGGGCCGATATCGGCCCTTTTTAATTATGAAAGTGTGTATTAAGTATTAACGCTTACTGCCTGTAATGACTCGCTTTGATAGCAGCCTAAAATACGCACATATTGGGTGTGTTCTTTAAGCTCTTCTAGCGCTTCTTTTACTTGGCTATCAGCTAAGTTTGCTTCAAGATCTACATAAAATACTTCTTCCCACGGATTGCCCGGAGTTGGGCGCGACTCAAGTTTTACTAAATTAATCTTATGCTGTTTAAAAATCATCAACGCATCGGCTAGTGAGCCCGCTTGCTGTTTTGTCGACATGATTAAACTAGTTTTAGTTGGAATTTGGTTAGACACTTGCAGAGGTTTACGCGCAACAACAATAAAGCGGCTATGGTTTTCGCTTTGATTAGCAAGATTTGATTTGATGACTTCAAGGCCGACATTTTTTCCTGCTTGTGCAGAGCCAATTGCAGCACTATTTGGTGTGTTTAGAGCTGATTGTAATGCGCTTGATGTAGAGTCACATGTTTCGTGTTGTAAATCACCTAAGCCCTGTAAAAAACGGCTGCACTGTGCAAATGGTTGTGGGTGTGCAAATACTTTTGTTAGTTGGCTAAGTTCAGTATCAGGGTTTGCGAGTAAGCAATGCTCTACACTGTGAGTGACTTCTCCAACAATAGAGACTTGTGCGTGCTGTAATAAGTCAAATACTTCGTTAATGCTACCAGAGCTTGTGTTTTCAATCGGTAATAAACCAAAATCAGCTTGGCCGTTTTCTACTTTACCTGTTATTTCGTCAAACGATGTACAGCCAATTTCAATTAATTTACCAGGGCGGCGACTAAAGTATTTATGACATGCAAGCTGGCTATAAGAACCTTGACCACCTAAGTAAGTTACACGGTGTGTTTCACTCAGTGCGTCTGGATTAAGGTTTTTTTGTAACATTGCTTGTTGGTGTAAAACTGAATCTTCCAAAATAGTTTGAAACACATTATTTACGTAGTAAGCATCTAAACCCAGTGACTTACCATAACCAATTAATTTTTCTAGAAGCGCGAGTTCACGTGCTTCATCGCGAATTGGCTTGTTGTTGGCGATTTTATATTCAACCACACCGTGGCTAATGCGACGGCGTTTAGCTAATAACACGAGTAGGTCGGAGTCTATTTCATTTATATCGTGTCTTAGTGCATTTAATACATCATTTGTCATTTTGGTATCCTCATTCCAAAAGTAGGCTGTTATTACACAGCAAAAACAAAAAAGCCTCCCGGTTGGGAGGCTTTACTATTCGATTGATTTTATCTCACAAACAGGGAAGCCTCTTCTATATAAAGAAGCTAAAAAACGAAAAAAAAGTGCGAGAGATAAATATGTTCATACGGTTAATGTATGGAGAGTTGCCAACAATGTCAATAAAGATCTAAATAAGCTTAGGGTACTATTTATTTACCTTAGCTGGTTATTATAGAAACTTTACAAATAATTTATAAATATGAATGCGGATCTGGTATATTTCGTTAACTGGTTCAAATAATAACAATTATTAATAATTAAGGTTGACCCGTGGTTTACAGACGGCCTCCATCTCGTTTTGGATTGAATTCTTTAAGTGTAAAACTTTCACTGCTTATATCTGCTATTTGTTTAATAGCAGGGGTATGTGCGGCTGCCTTAATGCTTAAATCTGAAGAGAAACAACTTGTTTTTGAAGAACATGAGGTGTTAAAAAGCTCTACAGATTTATTAGTGAAGCAGTTTAATGAGCGTATTAAAACAAAAATAAATATTGCTCAGCAAGCTAATAACGTAGTGACAGAGCAGCTTTTTCAATCTAATTCACCAATTAATTTAGGTAATAAATCACAGTTACAGTTTAATAGCGATGGTACGATTCGAAGTGCCTCGGCTGACGGATTATCAGCAGCATTTTTACCACAGCAAAATTACTCTCCTTTTTATAAACGCCTATTTAATGATTCTGAAATGTTATGGCGTATAATTTCTCCGACTTTGGTACATGACTTTTTTAACTTTTATTTAATTACCGATGACGATTTCATTCGTGTTTCTCCTCCAAACTGGGCATTAAATGCACCAGCCGAGTTTAGAGTTACGCAAGGTACAACGTATAAATATATTAAAAGTATGTTGGGGTCAGAGCGAGAGCCTGCATGGTCAAAAGTTTATTACGATACAGTATGGCGAAAGTGGGTTATTAGCTTACTAGTGCCGGTGTATGTTGATAACGAGTTTTTAGGTGTAACGGGAAGCGATATTTCCCTTAACAAACTTATTTCATTTTTACCTGTTGGCGATAAAGAAAAACACTTACTTGTATTTGATAGTAAAGGGCAATTGTTAGCCCATCCCAATCTAAACCCCGCATTATTAGCTGACTATGGTAGTGACAATAAAGCACTCGCTACTAACGAATTTGTAAACCCAGAACTGCAGTCAATTATTGACGATGCAATTGCGGTGAAGTTACCAGAATATGCCAATTCATTTGAACAAAATGATGAAGCTCACATTATTAATATCCGTAAAATTGATGATTTAGATTGGTACATAGGGGTTTATAAAAAACGTTCATCAACGTTATCTGCGTTACAAGATTTAAAACTGAAGTTTTTTGGACTCTTTATTTTATACGCAATATTAGTTGCCTTATTGCTGCATCAGGCGCTTTATCAACTAGTGCTTCGGCGTTTACATACTTTAGTTTATGCAGTAACAAGCTTTGGTAAAGGCCAGCTAACAACAGAGTTTCCGCCAGAAAACAAAGATGAGATTGGTACCCTTAATGGCTCATTTAGAGACATGACGGTAGAAATCCGCAAGCTTATTGATGGTTTAAACCAAAGAATTACAGAAAAAGAAATTGCTGAAAAAGCAGCTAATCGTTTATCTAAAGCGGTAGCGTTCTCGGGCACCGGGGTTGTGATCACCGATGAAAATTTTGTCATTGAGTACGTAAACCCCAAAATGCTCGAAATGACAGGCTATCCAGAAAGTCATTTTAATAGAGCACCATTACTTAATATTATTGCCTCAGAAATGTCTATTTTAATTGAAGATATAGACATAGATTTACGCAGCCGTAATTACTGGCGCGGGGACACATTAATAGCTGGTTTAAACAAAGAGCCAATTTGGGTGTCTTTAAGTGTTTCGCCAATTCGTGAAGAGGGCGGTGAAATAACCAGTTATGTAGCATCAGCACAAGATATTTCGTTTGTAAAAGAAAGCCAGCGTAAAATGGAACAATTGGCTTACTTTGACACCCTTACGGGACTTGCCAACAGAACATTTTTTAGAATGCAATTGCGTAAATCAATGGCATTAGCAGAGCGCGGGCATTATGCATTTGCTTTGTTTTACTTTGATTTAGACGAATTTAAGCGTATTAACGACACATTAGGCCACGATGCTGGCGATCAATTATTAATTGAAGTGGCAAACAGACTTAAAAAACGTTTACGAGCCGAGGACACCATAGCGCGCTTAGGTGGTGATGAATTTGCAGTGTTGCTCAGTGGTATAGAAAGCCAAACTCACGCGGCTGATGTTGCCAATACAATTCAAAAAACACTGAATGTGCCTATAAAACTAGGTAGCAATGAAGTTATTGTCAGTGCAAGTATTGGTATAACTATGGCTCCTTACGATAGCTTAGAGGAAGATCAGTTACTCAAACATGCTGATTTGGCAATGTATGAGGCAAAAGCAAAAGGACGTAATACCTTCCACTTTTATAGCCAAGAATTAAATGCGGCCGCAAATGAGCGTTTATTTATTGAAAATGAGTTACGTATAGGGCTCAAAGAAAAGCAATTTGTAGTTTACTACCAACCTCAAGTTGATAGCCGTACTCATCAGGTCGTTGGTTATGAAGCGTTATTAAGATGGTTCCACCCAACTGAAGGCGCAATCCCTCCAGATAAATTTATTCCTATTGCAGAAGCGACAGGCCTTATAGTTGAATTAGGTGAATGGGTGCTTCAAGAGTCTTGTGATTTTGCCGTAAGATTGGCAGAACAAGGTCTAGAAAATAATATATCGATAAACTTATCGGCCCGCCAGTTTAAAGACTCAAGCTTAGTTACAACACTGAGCAAAATGATAATTAAGTCGGGTGTTTCAGCAAAGCGCCTTCATTTAGAGCTGACCGAAAGCATGCTAATGGGTAATGTAGAGGCAGCCATTACACAATTGCACGAGCTTAAAGCATTAGGTATATCAATTTCTATTGATGACTTTGGTACAGGTTATTCATCGCTCAGTTACTTAAAACGATTCCCGGTTGATATATTGAAAATTGACCGTTCATTTGTAAAAGATATCCCAGAGGATACAAATGATATGGAAATCACTGCAGCTATTATTGCCATGGCGCAAAAGTTAAAGCTAGACGTGGTCGCAGAAGGGGTTGAGACAATAGAGCAGATGCAGTTTTTACAAAATAATAATTGCTTCATTGTGCAAGGCTATTATTTTAGTAAGCCAATTGCTGAGCACGAACTACCGAATTTGTATGAAAGGTTAAATGAACTCGCAAATAGCGAAGTAACTAGTTAATAAAATTGCGGGTTAACCACCCGCAATTTTAACTTTAAATTTTAACGCTTCTAAAATGCCTTTTAGTTTATCTCGGTCATCACCTTGTACTTCAATAATGCCTTCTTTTACTGCGCCGCCTTGGCCCATTTTGCTTTTTATAGTTTTAGCTAACTTTTTTAAATCATGATCTTTTGGATCAATGCCAACAACTAGCATTACGCCTTTGCCTTTACGCCCTTTTGTTTGACGCTCAATGCGAATAAAACCATCTTTAAAAAGTTTAGCGTGCAACTCTTTTTCTGGTTTCGGCTGGTCAATGCGACCCGTACTAGTTGAATATACTAAGTGACTATCACTCATACCTTACCTTTATGGATAAAAATGAATTAAATACTGGTGTAAATGATAGCAAATTTGAAGTTGTGTGTTTTTCTTTTTGCTAAATACTTTTAACAGGTTATATTTAGTTCAAAGGAAATATTATTGGAGTTTACTATGAGTTTAACTAAGAATGAATCAGTCGATGGCACTACATTAACAATACAAATTAAAGGTAAGTTTGATTTTAATTTAGTGCAATCTTTTCGCCAAGCTTATGCTCAAATGAGCGAAAAAACAGTAAAGGTTATTATCGATTTAAGAGAGACTGATTATATGGATAGTTCAGCACTTGGCATGTTACTTAACATGAAAAAAACCATTGATAGCCAAGTAAAAACTATCGAAATAAGCAATTGCCAACCACAGCTTAGAAAAATTCTACAAATTTCACGTTTTGATAAAAAGTTTGATATTAGCTAATGATACATGTGTTGATTGTTGACGATCAGGCGCTCAATCGCATTTTACTAAGTAAAATGCTTGAGCAGGAAGGTTACAAAATTTCAGTGGCTTACAATGGGCTAGATGCACTTAATGTACTTAAAAGAGAGCAAATAGACATTGTTTTACTCGATGTATTAATGCCCGTAATGGATGGTTTTGAAGCAGCTGAAAAAATAAAGCAGCAGTATAGTGAAGTTTACTTACCGATTATTTTTATAACCTCCTTAGAAGATCAAGCAAGTTTTGAGCGGTGCCTCGCGGTAGGTGGCGATGACTTTATTCATAAACCATTTGAAAAAGTTATTTTGCATGCAAAAATTAAAGCACATAGCCGCACCAGAGAGCTAAGTAAAAAATCAAATCAACAAAAAAAACTGCTTGAATATCATCACAATCAAATTGAACGTGAACACGAAATAATTGAGCATATTTTTAATAACTCATTAGAGAATCAAGGCAAGTTTAAAGAGTACCTCGATTTTAATTTATCGCCGGCGTCTATGTTTAACGGCGATATGTTTTTAGTGGCGCAAAGTCCAATAGGCAATCTGTATTGCATGTTGGGAGACTTTACAGGGCACGGCTTAGCGGCAGCTATTGGTGCATTACCTATCTCTCGTGTTTTTTATACTATGGTACAAAAAGGCATGGCGATTAATGACATTGCCTGTGAGCTAAATACACTGCTTTACAATCTCCTACCTGGACACATGTTTTGTGCTGCAACCATTATAGAGCTTAGTGCATCCGGTAAAAGTATTTCTGCATGGATGGGCGGCCTGCCAGATGCGTACCTAATAGATAAAGACGGTAATGTAAAACAAACATTAGAGTCGCAACATATGGCGCTGGGGATTTTAGACGATCAAGAATTTGAATATGAAGTTATTCACTTTGAAACAAATAGTAATACACGCCTAGTATTAGCAACCGACGGTATTATAGAAACAGCAAACAAAGAAGATACATTTTTTGGGGAAGAGCGTTTTTTACAAACCTTAAAAAGTAAATCGATGATTAGTAGCGAAGATATAGTGGGTGACGTTACTAAGTTTGCAGATGGCACTAAACAGCAAGATGATTTAAGCATTGTTTTACTAAACTGCCTGCCTTTAGTTCCTGAGGAGCAAGAGCGAGAAGCATTCTCTACTTTAGCGTTTAATTTATCTTTAAGTTTAAACTCAGAACAAATAAAAAAAACAGACCCCGTTTACGACGTTGTTAATATTTTAAGCAGTGTTGGGGGGCTAAATGCCCATCGTTCTAATATATTTTTACTGTTGTCTGAGGCTTATAACAATGCGCTTGATCATGGTGTACTAGGGCTTAACTCAGAGATTAAAAAACAAGAAGACGGCTTTTTTCGATATTATGAATTAAGAGAGGCAGCTCTTGCTAAACTTACAGATGCGATGATTATTATTGATATGCGCTATTGCCCCGATACGCTCAGTTTGTATTTCATTATTTGTGATTCAGGCCGAGGGTTTAGTAGTAAGCACGATGAGTTGGCAAAGGTTAATAATGAATTTGGTAGAGGGGTGTCTTTACTAGAAGAAATAGCCGAAAAGGTAACTTATAACGCCAGCGGTAACCAAGTTGAAATGTGCTACAAGTTGAGCTAGCTCTGCAAAAATATCCATGCTATTATTCTCGAAACTTTAGATGTATGGATGGCCAAATGATTTCTTCTTACCTAAAACAAGCACAACTAAGTGCTAATCCAGCTTTGATTTCAACAGAGCTTGAAAAGCTTGAGCTACATTTAGCAAACACAGCTTTGCCTGATGTATGTTGGGAGTATCAAATACCTGAGCTTGGCGAGGGCGGTGCGTGTAGTTTATTTGGTTACCTACAAGATGAGCCATTCAAATTAACTGACTATCTTAAAAGTGATGAGCAAACACAGTTCAAGCTAGCTAATTTACAAAGTATTGTGAGCTACATTGAGCAGCAAACAAGTGTTGATTGGTATGGTATTTATCAATCAACTAATACTAGTGAAGGTAAGCAACTATTAAAATTGGCTTATCATGGTGCGCCTAGTCGTCCGTTGTTCCCTTTAACGCAAGCATTTGCGGCAGGTAGTAATAACGTGCAGGTTGCGCTATCTCACAAGGGCCGTATTATTAATAACGTTGAAGAGTACTTATCACAAGGTGGTGAATACTACACATGCGATCCTAAAGTTAAATCAGAAACCTGCTTACCTTTATTTAATACACAAAATGAATGTGTTGGTATTGTAGATGCTGAAGCCTTTAAAAATGATTTTTTTGATGAAAAGACGCTTGCCGTTTTAATTGCATGTTGTATTAAAATTCCTCACTTTCTAGTGTAAATAACGCTAGTCAACATGATGTGCTTTTATGTTAAGCTTAGCTTAACAGCTAACCCCTAAATAACGATAAGAGATAGCCAATGTTCTCAGTATTAAAACCATTACCAACAGATCCTATTCTTGGCCTTATGGCGGCCTATAAACAAGATACAAACCCTAATAAAATTGATTTAGGTGTAGGTGTCTACAAAGATGAGCAAGGCAATACACCGGTTCTTAAAGCGGTTAAAAAAGCTGAAGCGTTTCGTCTTGAAAACGAAATGAGCAAATCTTACATTGGTTTAGCGGGTAACTTAGATTACTGCCAAAAAATGGAGCAGTTACTACTAGGCGAACATCAAGCATTGCTAGCAAATCGCGTACGTACTGCGCAAGCGCCAGGTGGTACGGGTGCACTTCGCGTTGCAGCTGAATTTATTAAGCGTTGCAATGCAGATGCAACAGTATGGGTAACTAATCCAACATGGGCAAACCATATTAGCTTGTTTGAAGCTGCAGGCTTAACAGTAAAAGAATACCCGTATTACGATTACGAAAATAAAGACTTACTGTTTGATGAAATGATCAACACACTTAAACAAGTGCCTAAAGGTGATGTGGTTTTAGTGCATGCATGTTGTCATAACCCAAGCGGTATGGACTTAAACGAAACACAGTGGAACACAGTTGCCGAACTTGCAAAAGAAGTTGGCTTTACACCACTTGTTGATATTGCATACCAAGGCTTTGGTGCTTCACTTGAAGAAGATGCACGTGGCTTACGTATTTTAGCTGATGCAGTAGAAGAGCTAATTATTTGTTCTTCATGTTCTAAAAACTTTGGCTTATACCGCGAGCGTATTGGTGCATGTTCACTAATTGCAAAAGATAGCGCAACAGCAGATATTTCAAACTCTGTAATGCTAAGCGTTGTACGTAGTATTTACTCAATGCCGCCAGCGCATGGTGCTGATATTGTTAATACTATTTTAAGCAGTACAGAGCTTACACAATTATGGCACTCTGAGCTTGATGAAATGCGTAGCCGCATAAATGGCTTACGTAGCTTAATTAAAGAAAGCTTAGCAACTAAAGATATTGCGCAAGACTTCTCATTTATTGAACGTCAAAACGGTATGTTTTCTTTCTTAGGTATTAATAAAGAGCAAATTGCTCGCCTACAAAAAGAATATGGTATTTACATTGTAGGTTCTAGCCGCGTAAATGTTGCAGGTGTTAGCCAGTCAAATATTGAATACTTTTCAAATGCTGTAGCTGACGTTTGTAAATAAACGCAGTTAATATAAAAAAACCGCACATCTAATGATGTGCGGTTTTTTTATATCTAAATTAAAACAAAAAGCTTTAACCGATAGCAGGAATTAGCCCCGCCATTTGCATAAACTGCGCAGCAATAATAGTTATGCCACATATAGCTGCTATACCAAGCCCAACATTTCCACTTTTTACTTTATAGCCTGTTTTATTTGATGTTGTACGCTGTTTATAAACCATTGCTACAGGCAAAAATATAGCCAGCACGACAAGTGCTATTGCAGCGTAACCTAAAGCCATAATAAAGCCTTGAGGGTAAAATAGCGCAAAGCCAAGTGGCGGAATAAACGTAATCAAGGCCGTTTTTATTCGATCCGTTTTATTGTCACCTTTTTTAAATGCATCAGCAAAAAAATCAAATAACCCTAAACTCACCCCTAAAAATGATGTCGCCAGTGCTAAATCAGCAAATAACTTAACGGCCGTTGCCACACTTGGGTTATGCGCAATACTTGCCACGCTAGATACAAACCCATTAAGCCCTTGGCTGTTGAGTAAATCAGCTTGACTCATAATACCTTGGCTAAGTAGTTGCCAAAAAATATAAATAACTAAAGGTAGGGCGGCTCCAGCAATCATTACTTTGCGCAGTACTTTTATTTCAACACCAACATATTTAACAATAGAGGGGATAGAACCATGAAAGCCAAACGAAGTAAATATAACCGGTATAGCCGAAAGGATTAATCCTTGCTCTACGGGCATCTCTAATAAGTGCTTACCTTGCACATAAGGGGTAAGCATGTAAAACAAGCTAGCTAATACAACAATTTTTATTGTAAATAACGCTCTATTTAATTTATCTACCTTGCTAGTGCCTAGCGTTACCACACTAGCAATAATAACAGCGAGGATCACAGAGCCAAACTGTGGGGCTATATTTACATCAAAGCCTATATTTATACGCGCTTGAAGTTGTGCACCACCACCTGCAATATAAGCAGCGCATAAAGCATAAAATAAAAAAACCATCGAAAAATTCGCAATATATTGTCCGCGTTTTCCAAGCCATAATTTAGCCAATGTATTTAATGTAGCATCGCGTGGTGCATATTGGTGTAGCTCTAACATGAGTAGTGCGGTGTAGGTCATTAGTAACCAGCTAGCAATTATTAATGCAAGTGCAGTACTAAACCCAAGCCCGGCAGATGCAATTGGCAATGCCAACATACCTGCACCAATAGTGGTGCCTGCAACAATTAACATGCTTCCAGTTGTTTTATTTTTAAGCACTTAATTACCTTAATTATTATTAATATACATGCACGATATAACTAGTTGCTCAAATCTCAAATAGTTTTGTAATAAAAGAGCGTTATTAAAATGTAACTTACAATTTACAACTGTATTTATTAAGGACTTTAGTGTTTAAAAAGTACTAAAGCACGGCAGTGAGCGTATAATTTGTTTTTTGTTTTATTCATTCATATAAAGCGTAGGGATGGCACGTGCCAGTTAAAGTATCGTATTTTTTAATGGTTCTTATATGGTCTACTACACCACTGGGTATAGTGTGGAGTAGTGACACCGTATCGCCAACACTTGCAGTGTTAATGCGGATGCTGGTGGGGCTATTTTTAGGCGGGTTAATTGTTGCTATTACAAATATTAGAGTGCCTTGGAGCAAAAATGCATGCTTACTTTATTTTTATTCGAGTATAGGTATTTTTGGCGGTATGTTGTTGAGCTATATGGCAGCTAAAACAGTCCCTTCGGGTATTATTTCGCTTATGTTTGGCCTTGCTCCTATTTTGTCAGGGTTGCTTGCTCAGCAATTATTAAATGAACCTAAATTTAGCCCGATTAAATTAGTTGCGTTAGCGTGCGCCTTAATTGGCTTATATTTCGTTAGTTATAACCAAGTACAAAACTCGCAAACTCAAGGGCTCGGGTTACTTTATGTGTTTATGGCTGTCTGCTTTTTTAGTTTAAGTGGTGTGATGATCAAGCGCGTGAAAATTGCGATTCATCCTATGGCAACAACATTTGGCGCATTGGTTTTTGTAACCCCACTCTTTTTTATTGCTTGGTGGTTATTAGATGGTGAATTGCATATACAAAACTGGAGTGCAAAATCATTGTGGGCTATTGGTTATCTAGGAATATTTGGATCTTTAGTAGGGGCTTTGGCGTATTTTCATGTGCTGCAAAACCTAAATGCAAGCACGGTATCACTTACTACACTTATAACTCCTAGCTTTGCGTTAGCCTTGGGAGCTTGGCTAAATAATGAGTCATTAAGCCAAGAACTAATAATTGGTGCAGTTATTATTTTAATTAGTCTAGGTTTTTTTCAATTTGGTGATAAATTTTTAAAGCGAAAGAGAGTAAGCGCAAATTAGTTTTACTACATTTTCTCTATTTGAATAATTAAACGACGGTTTTTGTCTCGGCTTAAAATGTTATCGTTATTATCAACAAAGCGTTTTTCGCCTAAACCGGTGGTTTGCACTTTTGCTTCATCAACACCCAAGCTCACCATATAATCTTTTATAGTTTTGGCGCGCTTGCGCGATAAATCTAAGTTATTCCAGCGTCCGCCATAACTATCGGTGTATGAGTCAATGCTAATGGACTCTATGCTTGCGTCATTTTTTAGATACTCAGCAATCTTATCAAGACGTTGTTGCGACGATTTAGTTAATTTACTGCTGTTAGATTGATAGTTCATTACAGTAAACGAAATATCTTCAAAGCTGTAAGGGAGTAGCTCATCGCGGCATTGTAAAAAAGCCCAGTAAGCTTGTTTAAAGTTTACACTCGATATGCCAACGGCAATTTTATCGGCACTGTTTTGCCAGTCTTGATAATAAAAAGTAGGGTAGTAGCCTTTTTCAAGCTCGCTAAGCATCTCCCATGCGGTTTTATTGCCCAGCTCACCATCAAACTTTTTAAGTAATTTCATATTTGCAATATCACGGGCCGGTAAGCCTGCTCGCCAAGACGGTGGCACGGCTTTTAAACCAGCAATTGCGTAATTATCTGGGCGTACAACCATATCTAAATTAAACGTTAAGTTTTTATTTTTACTTGCTGAAGCTTTAAAAATAGCTTCCCCATAATAAGGAACTTCATGATTTAATTGGCATTGTAAGCGCGTTGTTTTAACGACTTCCCAGTTGGAGTTGTCTTGGGTTGCTGTGTATTGGCGCATAGCAGCTTGCGAGTGAGTACTGCAAAGCACTGCACTTATACTAAGGCTAATAAATAACAACTTATACTTCATGATGCTCTCCAGCTATCCGGGAATGCCAATAATTTGGCAAATTAACGACTGCAATGATTAGTTTGTTCTCTACGTAACTAACTTACAAGTTAAAGCAAGTTATGTGCCTACAATTTTAAAGCAATAAATACTTAAATCCCCTAGCCTAGGGGGCATCAATTTTGACATAATAGTCAGCTTACACGTATAAACAAAGAAGACTATGGCAAATACTGAGCAAACACCTTTCGCAAAACGCTTTCGTGGATTTTTTCCTGTTGTTATTGATGTTGAAACTGCTGGTTTTAACAAAGAAACAGATGCCTTGTTAGAAATAGCAGCTTCTGTTTTAAAAATGGATGACGAAGGACTGCTCAGCATAGATCATACTGTTCATTTTCATGTTCAGCCATTCGAAGGCGCTAATATAGAACAAGCAGCCATTGACTTTAACGGTATAGACCCGTTTTCACCATTACGTGGCGCAGTACCTGAAGATGAAGTAATTAAAGAAATATGTAAAGTAGTACGCAAAGCGCAAAAGGCCGCTGGGTGCCAACGCTCAGTTATTGTGGCGCATAATGCCGCATTCGATCATGGCTTTTTAAATGCAGCAATAGAGCGTAATAACATTAAGCGTACGCCATTTCATCCGTTCGTAAGCTTTGATACAACATCTTTAGCGGGTTTAGCGTTAGGGCAGACTGTATTAGCAAAAGCATGTAGAGCGGCAGGTATCGAGTTTGATAACAGCCAAGCACACTCAGCGCTTTACGACACAGAACGTACAGCTGAGCTTTATTGCTTAATAGTAAATCGCTGGCAGCAATTAGGTGGTTGGCCATTAGCGCCAACTGATGATTGCGACGCTAATAACAAAGTTGAAACTGATACACAAAATAACGAAGAAACTAAAACGTCTGAGTAATTTTACCCTCAGTTAGCTTAACTAGGTGGGGCGGGTAAATACGCGAAAATTGTTTAGAATCTTTCGCTATTTTAAGCTCCACACCAGGGTGCATTAATTCATTTACTTTTAAACGACTACTGGCAAGTAATTGCACTATTTTTTGCTTAATAAGTAGTTTTTGATGATGAATATGTGCAGAGCGTATTTTTATATGCTTTTCATTTTCAGTTATCTTATTCATGAATTGCTGGCGCTGAGCAGCCCCCGCAATTTTACTCGCTTTTTCACGAGCCTGTTGTAAAGCGGTTACTTTAGTCGCAAGTACTTTTTCAAAATCGGTTATTTGTGTTTGCTTTTGGCGAAGCTCAAACCAGAGTTGCGCTAAAAATACGCGCGTTTTAGTACCGGCTGGCGCGCCTAGCTCACCTGTTTCAATGCGCATAGCATCTAAAATATTACCGCCAATAATTTTACCTCGCGGATCGTTTGCTTTGCCTACACGTATTAACCGCCTAGCACTTAAATCACAATGTAGAGCTTGGCGTTCAATAAATAAATCTTGTTCGGATTTAATATTGCAGTACTGAGCATAACCAATAGAAATAGTTCGTTGAGCGGTTATAGAGCATGTAAATGCTTCCTCGCCTTCACGTTTTCTACCAATTGCGCCAAGCATAATGGTTACCGCACTTTTACTTTCAACAGCACCTGATTCTACAAAACCCAGTACCGTAATATCACCATTGGCTTTTACACGCATGCCGTCTTTAATATCGCCAGTAATAATTACGCTACCATCAAAATCAACGTGGCCTGTACTTACATCTACGTTATCAAAGCATAAAACGTCATCTACACGCATACCTCGGGGTAGGGCAACGGGCACACCTTTGCAGTCGGCAATAAGCATATTAGGATTATTAGGATCTACTTTTGTACCTTCGAAAGGCTGGAGTTGGTGATCTGTACCTGGTTTTGCACTAATTGAATCGCCAAATACCGTATAGCCATCTTCTCCAGGAGTAGCGGCAATACGCTGCATTAAGGGAGTACCAGGTTTTACGGTGATAATAGCGCCAAGATTTTTCATATCAACCTTACCACCTTCCTTAGCTTGTGGGCTAAGCACACGGTCTTGGGCTGTTGAGCATAAGCGCACAAATTTAGCATCGCTGCCTTTTTTAGGATTACGCCCATGTGCAATTATGGCGCTATAAGAGCTTCCTGCTGGTTTTTCAAACTGCTGGCCTAAAAAGGTATCAAGCGCGCGTGGGCTTATTCCTTTTTTAACACCTGCATCAGCAAGCGCTTTTTGCGCACCTTCCATAGACAAAAGCGCACCACCTTTAGCGGTAGTTAATGTTGCTTCTGCGACCATGTTTTTTTCATCAATATTAATGACAAGCGACGCATCTACCGCTTTAGCAACGACAAGTGATACTTCCTGATAGTTTTTAGTTGGCGCAAAAAGCTTTCCAATATTGGCAATGACAGCTTCGTACTCACTAAACTCAGATTGTTCGAGCATTTGCGTAAGCTGAGTACTCGTAACAGGAAAGCCACTATCAATAGGGTGACTAACTAAAGAGACAACCCCTGTATTTTGATCAAATGAAAAAACCGACATTTATTAATTCCCTACTCTATGCCTGTTATTATTTTTGTTTTTTACAACTAAAGGTTTAGAAATGACAAAAACCTTAACTCCTTATTTGAACACAGGTTAAACACATTGTTAAGCAAATGTTTATATGGGCTTGCATAAACTAAATTTTGGTTACTTAATGCTCGGTTAGTGCACGCAATTAAAATAAAGCGTTACTAGGCCTTGAGTATCAGTACTTTACTCAGTTATACTGTTTGCACGCTCTGAATTGAGTTACTAATTCAGGGGCTGATTAGGATTCGACGGAATTCAAGAAGCCCAAGGTGCATGTCGAGGTGCGGTTTGCCTCGTTAAACAGCCGCAACCTAAAGTAATCGCAAACGACGATAACTACTCTCTAGCAGCTTAGGCTGGCTAGCGCTCCTTCCATGTATTCTTGTGGACTGGATTTTGGAGTGTCACCCTAACACCTGATCGCGACGGAAACCCTGGCCGGGGTTGAAGCGTTAAAACTAAGCGGCCTCGCCTTTATTTACCGTGTTTGTCCGGGACTTAAAGGTTAATTAAATGACAATACTAAACATGTAGTACCGACGGTCGAGGCTTTTCGGACGGGGGTTCAAATCCCCCCAGCTCCACCACTTTAAAGTGATACAAAACAGCCAGTTAGAGCATTATGCTTTAACTGGCTTTTTTATTTCTACTTCACTTGTCCACTTAGTGCCCACATTGGTTTTATCAAAGTATTAAACATAAAGATCTAAGATAGGATTATTTTAAAAATAAGGCTCTATTAGGCTTTGTGTTTAAATTCCGCTCCCCCCCTATTAGTATACGGGGGGAGGGGGTTTTCCTTAGCTTCTGCATTACTCTAAATTCCGTATTGGTTTACCAAGGGCGCAAGCGCGGGATTTGTGTAACTAATAACATGATTTGCGCTTCGCTTGGTAACGACCGACAGGCAGCAATGCTAAATTAATATAGGTGTGCGGTCTACATGGCTGCGCCATAAGTGATAGGCTCGTTAGCTAAAGTTGGGTTATTACGTAATAAATGAAAATTACGTAATAAGTTACGTACCCGTTAAATAATCCGCTACGCTCAGGCTTCGCTTGGCGGATTATTTTAAACGGTTTATAAAGATGATAATAAAGAAATATCGGTATCTGGTTTGTCGGGTTTGGGTTGCTCGTATCGGTTAGGGTTGCACAATGCGCGATAAACAAAAGTGCCTTGTTTAATAATTACATTACACGGACTGAAATACTGAATACTAAAACCCATACTGGCTAAGTCGTAGGAATTAACACTAAAGACACCATACTTTTCAGTTATAAATTCAAATATGTATTCTCGGTGTGTTCTGTCTGGCCGCTTCACTTCCTGAATGCCAGTAATGAAAACTTCACTTGCCCCATATGGTAAACCTACAAGAATAGGCTCACCATTAGAAACCTGAAAATTAGCATTATTATTATCAGGACTAATATTTTTTTTAGGATTTTCCACACTGATTTTAGTGGTTTTTTCAACATCTTGAACGTCGCCTTTATCACTGGTGAAATACCATAACCAATACAATATGCACAAAAAGATAGCAGTAACCGGAAAGGCAAAAATAGGACTGAATAAGAAATTCTTACCTTGTCCTTTTGTAATACCTCCGGTAGCTGTCGATTTGTAGCACTTGTGGACTTCGATGGGGATTTTTTTCCACGTGATGGTGCTTGATTTATTTGGGGTTTTTCCATCAAGTTTTGGGTTGTGCTCGAAGATTCGCGGCCTTCTGTTGTAATAGGGGATTGCTGCGAGTCCGTCAAAATACTTGTGGGCATAGGCGTATTGGCTAACGTTTCTAATGTATTTATGGACGCTGGTAATATCGGGGGTACAGACGATAATATCCCAGTTGTATTTTCTGTGTCGCATGTAACACTCTTTGAGTGTTTTGGGGTAAATAATGTGGCCATGTTCGTTAAATAACTCCCGCCCTAAATCGTCAGTATCGCCGCTGGTTAAGTTCTCAGGTTTAAACTTCTCTAGTTGTTCGTAGTGATATTTATACCAATGTTCGGGTATCAAACCCTTGTAAATATCTATGTGTTTATAATTACAAGATTCTGGCTTGAACGTTGCTTCGGTTGGGTAAACGTCTTGCACTTCATCAATTAAAACGAGTGCGCCCGTTGGCATCCAGTGATACCAATTTCGCCAAAGACTTTGCCCTTCGCTATTTTGTGATGATAAACGCCATAGTTGAGCGGTTTCTGGGAATGTTTCTTGTAACTCAGTTTCTATCTCTTCGAGCGGTAAAATACCTTCGATATTGGTAACAACTAATCGACCTCTTCTAAGGGCTGGTAACACTTCAAACCAAGTTGCACTAGCTGACTTAAACGAACCTGGCGCACCGTGAAATATTGAACTAGCCATTATAAAAACCTTAATACATAACGAGCTATGTATGCTTGAACAATAACGTTAACACCATCAAATAGACGCATATCAACAAGTGCTGCTTTTACATCGTGGGGTAATGCGTTTGCAGCCGACGCGACTTTAGAAGCAACTTGGAAATTTTCCATTACTGATTTAGCAACAGTCCAAGCAAGTTTCATAGAGCCTAGTTCAAAGTTAATTTTCATTAAAATAAGCTTTTCTAATACGTAACTAGTAGCACGTTGAAAAAAGCTTGGTACATCATCATCAAAGAAACTCCAAAAGTCGGTAACGTAATCACCAAATGACTTTGCAGCACCAGCTACACCTTCATAGCTATCTGCAAAAGCGAGCGCAGGAAATAAAAACAAAATTAAAATAAATAACGGTTTAATCATTCTCGATTACTCCCTAATAAAATATATAAACCAGTTAGCGTTGCGGCCAGTAGTATTGCTGGAGCTATTAACTTAAAAAAGTTAGAGAACCTAGATACACCAAGGTCAACTTCTACGCCTTTTATTGTTTTTAATCTTTCTTCATATTCACTAGATAAGTTTGGATCAATATCAAATAACGTTGCTGATTCTGTTTTTATTGTTTCTAAGTAGTCGGTTAATTCAGTGCGTTTTTCTTCTATTTCTGTTTTTACTTGCTGTATATCGGCATCAGTAAATACACCATTTAAACCACCTTGTTTACGACCAGCAGAAAAATCAAACTTATCAGGCTCGGTGTTTTCTTCTATTTTTTCTAGTAATTTATTGCCATCAGATTGACCCTTTTTAATATCGCTTAATGTGTTATTGCTTTTAAAGCTGTTGCTTTTAATTGATGAAAGTAACTCGTTAGAGTTTTGCGTCTCTTTGGCTAAACGGTCTAAACGCTCATCGTTTGACTCAAAACCACTAACCATATTGTTATTAATAGAGTCTAAGTTTTTGTTAACTTTATTCAATGCACCAATTGAATCTGGGCTTGTGCTTGGGTCGGTATCTTCTGGCGCTGGCCTTTCATCTGGGTCAGGTGTTTTATCAGGGTCGGGCGTTTCTGGCTCAGGTTCTGGCTCTGGGTCAGGGTCGGGGACACATGCAACAGGCTCAGCCGAACCATAAGAAACAGGAATATAGTAACCGCCATTAGCATCAGTTTTTATCTCACATTGACGGCCATTACCAGCAGGAAAGCAAACACTTGTTTGACCGCCACCACTACCAAAAACAAACGGGTCATTATCGGTTGGGTCTGGGCAATCAGGGTCTGTTAGTGGAGGTTGATCAGATTGCTCACAATAATAAGTTCCATATGCCTCTATAGGGCCATTTGGAAAATCAGGATTTAAGCATTGCCAAGTATCAGGGGATTGTTCAGGGCTATTCATTGTGGCATTAGCTCTTGCGGTATAGTTATCTGTATCTGATGTACCATCTTCATTATGTCTAGTTGAACCAAATTTTTGGCGACACTCTATAGAGTATATTGAATCTTGAACAACGGTTTTTAAATCGCAAATTGAATCCTCAATAGGTGCGTAAGGAGAAAACCCATTCCTAGGGGATGGTTTATATTCTTGCTCTATTAAGCCAGTCTCTGCGACTGCTTGACATTGTGATATTTCAGAAAATTTTATTCTCGCCTCTGCGCCCCTGTAAGTACATTTATAAGTTGTACCACCTGTATTTGTTGCGAGTTCTCTATCTATGGCGTTTGCTTTAAAAAAAACAAAAGGAAGTGTTGAAAGAAATATTATTAATGGATATTTCATTTTTTACCCAACAGTGTGAAATGACGTTAATAAAGGTGTTACTAAAAAATAACGTAAGTCAGTAATGACCAAAAGAAGTTAAACAAACAGTGTGAAATGACGTTAAGAAATGGCGGTTTTACCCGCCATTGTTAACTGGTTCTTACACCACTTGAAAAGCCTTCGACGAAGCACCATACAAGAAAGCAAGCAAGACCAATTGAAGTAACCATTTTAGTTACGTAACTTTGAAACAATCATGCCAATAGCAAAACCGATTGCAGCAACAGTAATTACACCAGTGATAATTGCAGTATAGTTTGTAGTACCGTCAGCAACAGCAGCATTAATGGCTTCTGAATGGTCAGCTGCAAAAACAGACGCTGAACCCATAACAGCCGAACCAAATGCAGCTACTTTTACAGCTTTACTTTTTAATAAATTTTTCATTTTTAGTTTCCCTTTAGGAGTTATGTTTTGCCCATTACTCGGACGACACGACCGATACAATGAGCAGTTATAAAAGCGACTAATGCCGCAGAGTTAATAAGACCGAAAGTGGCCAAGTCAAAAGCAAACAATTCATTAAGAACGTTTACTAATCCGTGTTGCTGTAGTTCTAGGAACTCAGCTTGTGTAACCATCACAAAGTCACAAACACCAGTAACGGCTTTTAAAGTTTGGTCGGGTTGGATAGCTACGCATTGAGGCATTTTCTATTTCACCAATGAAACATCAGCAACAATATTGCGTGACATATTTCTAGGGTCTGGCTGTAAAACTAAATCAACTTCACAAATACCGTTTGTTTCAGTGATTTGCTTGAATTTGTTATAAAGCGTTTGGTCTTCTGTCATTTCTACACTTTTAGGTTCAAAGCCACATTTTTGTATATTGTGGTCGCCTTGAATGTAGTCTTGCTCAGGAACTAAGTAAGAGATAGACGAAAAAGAGTAGGGTTTAGCTGCACCTGATTTACTAGACACACCACGACCCATTGCCGCAGATAATAAAATTACTTTCATGTTAAAAACTCCATTTGATTAGGTGGTGTAATTGTGGCTTCAATTATTGACTTGGGTATATCCCAAGGGTTTAAGCCTTTAGTTAATTTGTCGATTATGTCTTTATCTGATAGCTCTTTTGCATGCCGCAAAAAAATTAGATATTCAGGAGTAATACCATCTTGGTTAATGGAATCAGGAACATCCGAAGAATCTAACCCTTTGGTTAGTTGATCGATAATGTCCTTATCTGATAATTCTTTTATATGACGTAAAAAATTTAACAGCTTCCCATAAGACTGCTTACAGTAACGTTGTAAACGGTCAGCAACTAAAAGTCCGTTATTTATTCTTTCTCTACTGGTAGTTCTAATTTCAAGGCGTTCAGAAGTAATAAAATCAAAAGCGGGATAGGCAGCAGCAAAAATGGCATCGGTATTGAGAAGTGCATCCAAGGAGATAACACGGTCAATACTCCTAAGCTCAAGCTCAGCCCGAACCCAATTAGGTTGAGATTCACTTTCCATTTGCTTACCTTTTTCATACATACGCGCCATTTTTCCATTTTTCCGACTCCCTACATAAAGAGTGTTCCCACCATTAGCTACGCAGTCATAACGTTTCTGCCAGCCGTGTTTTTTCTTCCATTCGATTTGTTGTTCAGCAGTAAGCTTTTGCAGTTTTCCCGTTTGAATAAAAGAAAAAGAGGGGGCTTGGTTTGTCTTACAGAAAGCCCCTTCTTCTAGGTTTTGAAAGTAATCAAGTACGGTTCTGTTCCCTTCGTAATCATCGTAGGCAATATCCAAACGAGTAATTTTTACGTTAGGCATCTTTTTAAGCATATTGTGCAGTTTAGGTATATCTAAACCAGCACAACCAGTGCCAGTAAACGAAATCATTACACCACCATTATTAGCACCCCAAGCGATAGCTCCAGAATTAACATCATGACGATAGAGAGTTGCGGACTTTTCATAAGTAAACATGCCGCTTGTATTTTCTCGATAAGACCAACTTAATGTATCTTTAGTTAAGCGATCTGATTCTGTTGAAACCTCGGTGTTTAGAAGGTGCATAAACTTTGAAATATCACCCTCAATTAAAGAGGAAAGTGTTTTGTAACGCTTTGTTTTTCTTACTATAGTTTTTAAAAAATGTTTGCGATCTTCTTCGGGAATATCTTTTATCGATTTATAATGACGGTACTTAGCAGAGCGAGAGAGGTTTGAATCCCATAATTCTCCATATACTAAGTCTGAAACCCATGTATCTGTCTCATTTACGCTTACTTCTAAATCATCAGTAGCAACAGCGTTAACCAGATCTGAATTGGATTGTTTTACATCTGAGCTAAAGTCGTCAGTTGAATTATTCTCGAAAATTTCAGCACATAACATAGCGTTATAAGCTTCTTTGTATGAGGAAAAATCCCCATTGGTGAATGCTAATTTTGCATTAAAACGGCAACGGGCAACTTCATTAGGACAAAAAACAATAGATAAATAATCGATCTTTGTGATGTTTTGATTTAGTTCATTAGCATTCAGGTTCATAGTCGAATGCTCCTGAATCAAAAAGCTCTTGCCAGTTATTGCAATCTACATCAATAATTTCAAATGAACCGCCATTACTGAAGTCAATACAGAAGGCCATAGCTTCTGAACGTGATGGATACATAAGAGGATGCTCAATTTTATTGAAACCTAAAGCGTACTCATCTGTGGTTGAGATATATTGAAGATAGAATTTCATATTTAGGCTTTCGACGTTATAGCAAGATCGATATTTGCGGCTTTGGCTGCTTCGGCATAAAGAGCAATCATGTTGATATATTTTTTTACTCTTGCTGGGTTTTCACTTGGCGAACACGGAGGTGTATAAGTTGGCAACCTTCCAGCAAATACGGCATTAACAACGTCTTTTACTGACAGGCCCTGCAAACGTGCATACTCTTGATATGTCAAAATAGGGGCTGGAATAGATAAAATAAGTTGTTTATTCATGATTGCTATCTCTATTCTGGAGATTGATTTTTTATATATCCCATTTGAGATATACAGTTTGTTGTTAGGTCAGCATTCAGAGTTAACTAAGCGGAAATATCATGTATTATTAATGCATATCATGTTAAAAACCTTTAGCACCCACTTAAATACCTCAAAAAGAGGTTATTACCTTTTTGAGAGGTATTCAAGCTAATTTTACCTTTTTTGGAGTTTTTTATGGAAGTGAATGTAGCGGATATATTTGAGAGGCTTTTAGATGCTTGTAATTTAAAGACTTTAAAAGAATTATCATTAGAATTTGGATACAAAACTAATTGGGCATCGAACTGTAGATTAAAAGGGGTTGTTCCTTGGGATGTGTGTCTAAAGGTGGCGGTTGAAAAAAAGATTAGGCTTGATTATTTAATTTTTGGTATTGAGGAAATAGAAAAAACAGTTGATGAGAAGAGTAATGAATTTCAAAAAGGGCTTATTAATGGTGTCTTCAACGCAACTGTATATGAACTAATAACACCTCAAAAAGGTGTTGAAATAACTCAGATAGCAGACATTATTCATAGTCAAATTAAAGACCTTTATATGACAGACGGTTTACAAAAAAAATTCATGCATGAAAAACTGGTCAAAGAGATTGAATCACATAAAGAGAAAAAAGTTTAAAATAATGGCCAAATTTTATTGAGCATTACATATACCTGAGAAATTAAATGACAATCAAAAAAGTTGATGGTGGTTACAAAGTTGATATTCGGCCTTGGGGTGCTGATGGCCGCAGGATTAGGAAGGTATTTTCTACCCGTGGCGAGGCACAACGATTTGTAAATCATACTATTGCTGAGGCTGAGGATAAGCCTTGGAAACAAGAAAAAATTGATAGCCGTCACTTATCTGATTTAGTCCAGCTTTGGTACAAAGTACATGGTCAAACTTATGCTTCCCCTCAACGTGCTTTAGCTAAATTAGAAATGATTTGTGAAGCGCTGAACAATCCAATTGCTATGAACTTGCAGGCTAAAGATTTTGTTAAATGGCGTGGTGAACGTATGTCGGGTGAAACACCAATAAGCCCAAAAACAGCGAACAACGACCTTGTATTAATTAAGAGTATGTTCAATAAATTAATTGAAGTAGGGGAGTTAAAATATCCGAATCCCTTAGCTGAAATTAAGCCTTTCAAACTGCAACAAACTGAGCTTTCATTTTTGATGGAAGACGAAATAATTACACTACTAAATGAGTTAAAGCGCTCTACTAATCCGCATATTTTAATCGTGTCTAAAATTTGTTTGGCAACAGGTTGTAGGATAAGTGAAGCGTGTAATTTAAAAGGTTCTCAGGTTATAAAATCAGGCGATAGCTATCGCATCACCTTTATTAATACCAAGGGTAAAAAGAACCGAACTGTACCAATTAGTGAAAAGCTGTTTAATGAGATCCCTAAAAAATCAGGGCCATTATTTGCTGACTGTCGAAAGGCGTTTGAAAGGGCTGTCAATAAAACGGATATTAATTTACCTAAAGGGCAATGTAGCCATGTTTTAAGGCATACTTTCGCTAGTCACTTTATGATGAACGGAGGTAATATTTTAGTATTGCAGCAGATACTTGGTCATGCAAAGATTGAGCAAACTATGGTTTACGCGCACTTTGCACCAAGTCATTTAGAAGATGCTATAAAATTTGGACCTAATTTGATTAATACTTAGCTGTTAACTTCATTTCAGAAAAAACGTTATTAAGCTCTTGGCAATTGTTTAGGTATTTCACATTATCGTAATCTAAAAACTGCTTTGAAATTAAGATCAACCTTAAAAGGTGAAAATCTGTAAAGTTAACAAGAGTAGATAAATGCGATTCTCTATCAGCCTCAGTAAAACCATTTTTATCAGATAAATGTTCAATGGTGATCTTAACTAATATATAAAAAGTTCTTATCATGCCAAACATACGATCTTTTTCATCAGAATCTTTAAGAAAATCACCTATTTCTAAATCTGTTTTACCGTTACCTTTAAGGTGGGTAATGGTGCGTTCTAAAGTGATAACAGCATCAGCTGATCTTAATACAACACTATTGTTAGCTTGATTTAGTTCTATAGTAAAACTATCGAAAACCTGCTTTTGAGAATCCAGCATATTGAAAAACTGAGATTCAAACGACTTTAATTTTTCAGTTTGTCGTATTAGGTTTATCTCTGTTCTCAAATTATCATTTGCAGTTTTCTGGTATGTCAAAGATTTCAGTAGTAACACTATAGAGACGAAACCTAGCGTTGGGTTGAGAACACCCCCAATAAAGTCTCCAAACTGTCCCCAGACTTCAGTTTTATCTGAAAAAGGTAAGCCAAGGTTAACTTTAAACTGTATGAAATAAGCTAGCCATACACTTATGGTGAATAATATAGCTGCAATTGTATAACGATTCATTACTCTAATATGCCTACAATAAAGTATTTAACTATAGTGCCATCTTTGAGTTTGACAGGTTGAACTCTAAGTTTTAAAAACTCAACGTCGTCAATAACAATTGTATTGTTAACATGTAAGTTAGAAGAAAGCATTTTCTTTACTTGATTTGTAATCAAAGCACCACTTAGTCCAAATGACACTGTGTCGTCAGTACCTTTTATGAGTAATCGACCATTTCCTGTTCTGGTATTAAAACGAGTTATATATGCAGTAATTTCAGCTATGAAATCAGCTCTTTCAGCTTCTGTAATATTTAATGCAGTTGTATTTGTAAGCTTACAGATTTGAAAAGTATCAGCGCCCCTGTTTTTACAATCAATTTTTACATCATAATTATACTTTGAAGGTACTTGATGCATTCTAATTAAGGGTCTTCTTATTCTTGCTATTAATTTATTTGCATTATCACCCATATCATTTAAAACACTATCCGCTTGAGGTGTGAGATTAGGGTGGTCTAAATAAAGTGATTCAGCAATAAAATATCTTATTAGTTCAATAAAAACAGGTTTGCCAATTTGACGAAACCTTTTTTGCAAAAAGTCATCTTCGATACCAACTGAAAAGTGTTGTCCGTATGAGCCTTTAAAAGATTGTTTTAAAGTCGTTCTGACAGGTGTGGCATGAGTGATATTTTTTGTAACTTTCTTTCTTAATATACCCTCACTTGTTAGAGTTATTACATCAGAAGTGCCAATAAGCGTCTCAAGCCCAAACTTCATATCGATTTCATTCGTAGGGCTATCAATTAATATATCTAAATTGATGTTCATTAAATTCCTTTTAGACGCTAGTAAAGTAAAAACTGCGCAATTATATGATTTTTATTTTGTCCACATAATGCCCAAACTTAAACGATTACACAAGACCTAAGAAGATAGTATAAGGAACTAAGTATTTGATTTTTAATTAAGTCATTGTTTTATTTAGTGGTTAGTGATAATCGAGGCTTTTCGGACGGGGGTTCAAATCCCCCCAGCTCCACCAATAAAGGTTTTTGAACTCGTTATTCGAAAACCATAAGAAACCCGCAAATTTATTAATCCAAATTTGCGGGTTTTTTTATGCTTATAATTGTTGCAACTAAGCTTTAGCTGTTATTTCAGCACTTTACAGGGCGGTAAATAAAACAGATATTAATTTGCCGAAAGGGCAGCGTAGCCATGTATTAGGCATACTTTCGCGAGTCATTTTATGATGAACGGAGGTAATATTTTAGTCTTGCAACAAATACTGGGTCATGCAAAGATTGAACAAACTATGGTTTACGCTCATTTTGCGCCAAGCCATTTAGAGGATGCTATTAGATTAGGCTCAAGGATTTGTGGATGAGTGATGATAAAGTATTTGTTAAATACGAAAAAGAAATTGATGATTGCTATGATGAGCATGACCATTATTTAAAATATAGAAGTGGAATTGACGAGAGTGAGCTAAAAAATTCAGAAGCATCTGATAAAGCTATATTAACAATTTCAAGCGTAGCTATAGGTCTTCTATTTAACTACAGTAAAAATTATAGTTCTATTGATAGCCAAATCAATAACTTATTATTGATATGTGGTTGGTTTTTTATAGCAGGTTCAATGACATTAGTAATAATTAGCATGTATTTTAGTGGGGTAATGCTATCAAGAAATAGAAAAAGAATTGACTCAATTCTAAGAGAAAGATCGAACTTGATTAGAGAACTATATGAATATGAAGAAGTTGGAAAAGAAAGCAATTTTAAAATAAAGAAAGTAAAATTAGATAAAATCAAATTTAAAGAACCAAAAGTTTTGGGTTTTTTTACAAGAATATTCCACTATAGTTCGCCAATTTTTTTGATTATAGGAATCTTATTAGTAGGAATCTACTTCGCGTTTAATTTAAGTGAATCTAGCAAAACAAATGGTCAAATAAAACCTACATTAAACAAAGTTATAAATTCAACTCATATTATTAATAAAGAGGAAGTAAATAATGGAAGAACAAGATCGGAGAATACAAACACCACCACCGCCTCCTCCTCCAAGGAAACCAAATAATCAAAAAGGAAATAGCAATGTCAGATAAAAGCCAAAATCCTGTTGAAAGAAGCAAAAGTAGTGTGCCACCACCACCACCGCCGAGAATGCCGCCTCCTCGAAAAGAGAGTAAATAATTTGTCCAACGTATGTCCATAAATAAAAGTTAAAGTAAGTCTCGACTAGATTACAATAGAATCTAACATCTTTATTTTTAACTAAGATTTTGTTTTTAATGACTTATTTTGGTGTTCGAACTTTTCGGGCGGGGCTCTCCCTCCCAGCTCCACCAATAAAGGTTTTTGAACTCGTTATTCGAAAATCATAAAATAAAGTTTAAGTATTTCTAATTGCGCGTAACTTCATTTTTATCGCAATTATAAAAATACTGAATAACGACAACATACTTATTAACAACGTTAGATTAAGTATTGGGTTGCTGCTTTGCTCATCCGCATTGGCTGGGGAGGTGTTGGTAGTTTGCGAGTTTTGATGTTGCCTAATATAGCTTTGGCTGATCCAATCTATCGCGTTTATCCATTGTACTTTGGCGGGGTCAGTATTATTGAGCATCCCTATTGCGTGCTTATCGTTATCTAAGCTTTTTGAAAGTTTTACCAGTTGCTGCCAAAATTCATTTTTAGGGCCTAGGTCATCTATTTCTTGCAGGTGCTGTTGTAATTTATCGCCCCCCATCGTTTTTATATCAGCTTGTCCTGTACTTTGCGCGTAGCTATTTATTAGCGATGAAAAGCGACTAAAGTACTCATTACTTTTTTGCTGTGTAGGGTTAGCTGCTTGCTCGTTTGTTACTTTTTGTTTTGGTTGATTTAGGCTGTTTTGATCAATCAAATATTGTTTATAGTTTTGGTAACTTAAGCTGTTTGTAGTTGTGTTATTTGTGGTTCCATTATTTAGAGTGCCAAAATTGTTTTTAAGTGCATTAACACTGATCCCTACGCCTATTATGGTAATAATACAAAGTGCGCAATAGCAAAAGTACAATGCGCTTTTTAAAGTGTTACGCAGTAGTTTATATTTATTATAACTTTGCTTAACAGCTGCAGCTGTATTTGAAGCTTCGTTTGTATCTAGATGTTTGTTTTGTATTGAAATACTTTTGCCGTCAGTACTTTCACTAATGTGTTTATCTGTATTTTTGTTATGCTCAGTGAGTGCTATTTGATTATTTTTAGATTGAGAGGTTGCTGTAGAGAGTTGCGGTTCTACTTTAGTAATTAATCCTAGCTTTTTTAGTGAGGATTCTGTTTTAACAGCATCAATACTCGATAAGTCTTTTTTTAAAGCGTAAGCTTTTCCATCAAATAACTGAACAACAATATTATGAGGAATATTTAGAAGTTGGCTAAGTTTTTCTTGGGCAGAGGTAAGGTCAGTATTTTGATATAACTGACCATTAAAAACAATTTTAAATGTAGCGCTCACGTTAGTACCTTGCTTGTGTAATTCCATTTTTGGAATTTTATTTTTATTATTTGATACACAAAGCTAATTTAACAGATAAAGGGTATGCTTTCTAATGATTTGTGATTAAAAAAAGCCTTAACAAACAGCGTTAAGACTTTGGCGTGTAGCTGTTACTTTACTTTATCGTTTTGCGAGTGATTTTACAGATTGCTTTTGATCACTGGCAGGTTGAGTTGCTTTGTCTATTAATGTTTCAAGTGGTTTATTTCGAACGCACATAAGTACTTTGTTCATTGCTTGGCATGTGCCTGTCGCTTTTTTATCATGGCTTGTGTAGCTACAACCTTCATTAATGGCTTTTTCTTCACATGCTTCCCAAGGCGCGTTTGAGCCGTGGCCTGCATGACTTAGCGCTGAGCATGAGGTAGCAAGTAAAAAGCCAGTGGTTAGTGCTTTTATTACGTTAAATATTTTCATTAGTATCTCAGTTAATTATTTGGCCAGAATGCGAGTTATCTTGCGGTAGCACCTTTAAAACAACCAATAAACATGTTTTCAGATACATCGGCTGCATGGTAGTGGTATCCGCGTGTATCGTCGGTGTGGCCTCTACATTCGTCTAAATCAGTGGGTTCTAATCCATCTTCGTTAAGCATGCCAAATATACCAAATCCATCGAGTGCATAACCCATCATGGCGGCATGACCGTCTGATTGGATTTGTGTTTGGCTACAGCCTGCTTCACCGTGGTAGTGATAACCTGCTACTAAGTTAATATGCCCGGCGCAATCATCAAAGGCTGCAATAGTGTATGCGCCTAAAATAGCCTCAACAGGGGCGGGTGCAGCAAGTACAACACCATTTAGAGCAACACCTACATTAGTGTTACCAATACTGCTATTTTGAGTGGTTGCAACAGGCGTTATTGGAATTAAAAATGATTCTGATATACCGCCATCAACATAATCAATAGAGCATTCTACGCAGTGGTTTTGGTATTGCTCCTCTACGTTTGGACGTGCAGCACCATCACACGATTCTTGTGTATCGGTTACATTTACAAGGCCTGTACCTTCGTCGTATAGCTGCCAATGGCTATCGTTATATAATGTTGGTAGATTTAAAATAAAGTCGCCAGTTATATCGTAAACCTCACCGGTGCCGTCAAACCAAATACCGGCTTCGTCTGCTGTTGATGTGATATTTCTAGGGCAAAATACACCAATCTCGTAATTTGAAGGCGCACCGGCAATATCAATTTTGTAGCATGAAGCTTCATCGCCATTACTTAGCGTACATGTTTGAGTGGTAATTGATGAAATGAGCGCATCGCTTTCAAAGTTAAAAGGGTCAACTTCTACAACGAAATCGGTTGAAGTATCTGTTGTAGTGCCCTCATCGGTGGTTGTTTCAGTTACGACGGTACTTTGAGTATCGCTACCGTTACAGGCAGCTAAGCCCAGTGCAAGTATGCACACTGTAAGCGGTGCTAAAATTGGTGCGTTAAGTTTTCTCATCAGAAATATCCGGTAATGAAGTTGAATGTATAATATTTGTTAAATGTGCAAACAAAGTGCAAAAACAACGCAACATAATACATTGCCTGAAATAGAGGCTTATAACGCTTGCTATAGGTGTATGTTGTACCTTTTATTGTTTAAAATACTGCGACTTTAAAGTACCTAAATAGGCAGTGGAGTTTTATGGACTTTTTATTTCCCGACAGTATGTCTTTATTTTTGTTTTTATTAATGATGATCACCGCTGGCTTTACTTCTTTTATATCTGCTGCATTTGGTGCGGGTGGCGGGCTAATGTTGCTTGTTGTTATGGCGTCGTTTATGCCTATGGCAGTTGTTGTGCCTGTGCATGGTTTAGTACAGCTTGGCTCTAATGCAAATAGGTTATTACTCAGCTTTAAGCATATTGATAAAAGCATGTTTGTATATTTTGCGTTAGGCGGCTTAGTAGGGGCGGGGTTATCAAGTTTTGTTATTGATGATATATCGCTTGATGCTATGAAGTTAGTGGTCGCTATTTTTGTTATTTATTTACTGTGGGGTAAAACACCGCCAGTAAAATTAACCTCTAAGCTATGGCGTATGGTCGCCGGTGGCATAACGACTTTTATTTCTATGTTTGTGGGGGCGAGCGGGCCATTAGTTGGTAGCTGTTTATATATAAATAATTACGAAAAGTTAAAATTTACGGCAACGTTTTCGAGCATTATGAGTGTGCAGCATTTATTAAAAGCGGTAATTTATGGTGCTGTTGGCTTTAGCTTTTGGCAATGGATGCCGCTTGTAATTGCTATGGTAATAAGTGGTGCTGTAGGTACTTGGTTTGGAATTAAATTACTTAAAAGTATGGCCGGGGATAAATTTAAGCGTATTTTTAGAGTCGTTTTAACGTTATTAACGCTACAACTCGGTTGGCAAGGTATTAAAATATTACTCCACTAATTTACTTAGTGGAGTAAATTTAATTTTATTAAACATAAATCACTTAAGCGAATTAAACAATTCATTGCCTAAAAACTACCGATGCAGAGCGACTACACTGTAATTTTTTGGCTTATCGATGAACTATACTAATCTGCAATAATTGTTTATACGTTTAATTAAATTGATATTAAAGCTTATTTAACAGCGGCTTTAATTGGTTTGTCGCCATCAAATAACTCAAAAATGCGGTTACTAATAAATGAGTTAGTCGCAATATGTAATAATGCATTGGCTACGTTTTCGCGGCTAATTTTAGCCTCAGAACGATCACTTGGTCGCTGCGTCGTTACTTGCATTGAAGCGCTATCATCAGTCAGTGTACCAGGACGAACAATGGTATAATTTAAACCACTATTTATTAGGTGCTCGTCAGCCATGTGCTTGGCAACTAAGTAAGGTTTTAAATCACCTTGAATCGAATCTGGATCGTCTGCACCAATTGAGCTGACCATAATAAAGTGTTTAACGCCATGTTCTTTAGCAAAGGTAGCTGCTTTAGTTGCAGCCCATAAATCAATAAGTACAGTTTTATCATCGCCCGTACTTCCGCCAGAACCTGCAGCAAAAATCACTTGGTCACAGCCTTTTATTGCTTCGCCAAAATCGCCTTCAAGATCTTGCTCAACAATAGTTAAAAAAGAGCTGTTTAAATCACTTAGCTTATTTTTGTCACGCACTAATGCCACAACATTTTGCTCATTTTTTAAAAGTAGCTCAGTTGCCATTTTACCTATTTGTCCGCTTGCGCCAATAATTAGGGTCTTACTCATAATTAACTCCTTCCAATAAATAGTAAAAGTAATGTGCTTACAAACAGACCTTGGGGTAGGGGATAATTTTTAAAGGGTAAAAAAGAGTTTAAATGAGCTAATTTCAAAAAATACTTTAATTAAAATTCAATACTTAACTGAGCATTAAAATTAGCTGCTTTTGGCGTGTTTTTTTAGAACTTTTTATTCAACCATTATACTCACTTCGGTCACATAACTACGGCGATATAGACTAATACGAACCTTATGTTCATGGTAATTATAAAACAAAGTGCGATATGTATTATTGCCGTTTGTTTTTAACGGCTCACCTAATTTTTGCTGATAAAAGCGAGCGATATCAGAAATTGAATCTGTTAAATAACCAGTGCGAACCATTGGATATTCGCCGGCTACATCCATTGATGTAACAAACTCTTCAGGAAGTGGGATTTCAGTGACGTTTTGGCTAAGTACATTAAACGATAGAGTGCATAGCAGTATTATTAAAAATGCTAAAATTTTCATTAAAGTCCTTTAAATAATAAATTCCATTTATTGGTACTCATTTTACCTCAATAAGCACCTTTGTCATTTAAATTTTATTACGAATTAAATCTCGTACTATAAACCGAGCAGGGTGAATAGCTTGGCTTACACGTTCGCTTAATGGGCGGGGCTCGTTATTTAAACAACTTATTAACCGACGCATTATACAACTCTTAATATGGCTGCACTTCAGTTATACGCTGAAGTGTGAAAAAGTTACACAAATAAGGATCGTTGAATTAAGTTTGCTCATTAGGCATAGTGCTAATGTAAACTAATACTTTAAAAGGAATTTCCATGAAAAATAGTATTATCAAAGTACTTTTAATTTGTACTGCCTACCTGTGCTGCGCGTTTAACCTGCAAGCAAAGCTATTACTAACGGCTTACCCCGATGCGAAATTAGAAGAAAAAGTCACTTTAGCGGGTGAAGAAGCACAGTTTGTATCAGTCTTTAACCCTGCGCTAAAAAAATCTCAAAAATTTGAATATAAGACATTTATTGGTGATGTAAGTCATTTTTCTTATCAAATAAAGAATGTTGCTTCTTTAAAGGTAATAGAAAACTACAAAGACGCTTTAAATGATGCTGGATTTAAAGTTTTGTATACATGTTCTTTAAACGATTGTTATGAAAAGCGAGAGGATAAATTGCTGGCTGAAGAGTCGAGCTATTTCAACGTATCTAGTTATTACGGACAACCACATTATATTTACGCAACAAAAGGAGAGGCTCCTGAAGCTGCCATTTCGTTATTTGTTGGACAATATAAAAATACGACACAAGCGCTTTTGACTACGACCAATATTAAAGAAATTGAAACTGGACTAATAAAAGCTGATTTTGAAGCATTCAAGAAAAAAGTTAATAATAAAATAAAAAAATCTACACATGAAGATCTTAAAGGTTCTGCAGATCATCCTTTATTAAGTCGTTACCCTGGTAGCTATATCGAGGATTATCAAAATATTGATTATGAGGAGTTTAGTATCCCAATTGGCAAGTCTGATAAAAAAACGAGTACTTCACCTATGCTTGATGTTACAGGAGATTTAACGCGAATTACTTATATTGCGAATAAAGTATCGACGTTAAAAATTTATCATAACTATGTGAGTGCTTTGACTAAAGAAGGTTTTGAAACCGTATTTTCTTGTCAAAAAAATGAATGCGGTACAAAAAGAAAAGAGATTCAAGCATTAGGCGATAAGCTGGCAATCAAACCTGTTTATAACTACTTTCACCAACCTAGATATCAAGTTATGAAAAACACTCTAAATGAGCAAACTACCTACGTTGCCTTTTTTATAGGTAACTATAATGGCGATTCTCGTATTCAGCTTGTTATTGCTCGTACAGAGCCCTTAGTGACAGGCTTAATAGAAACGAATAGTGATAAAGTTCTTGAGCAGTTAGAGCAAAAAGGAAAGGCGTCTATTTACGGTATTTTATTTGATTATGATAAAGCCACTATTAAAGCTGAATCTAAAGAGGCGTTAGATGTTATTGCTCAAGTTATGGAAAAAAATAAAAAATTGAGTTTATATGTTGTTGGTCATACCGATGATAAAGGCTCGCCTAATTATAATATAAACCTTTCAAAGCGCCGTGCTGATGCGGTTGTTAACGCATTAATTGCTGATTATGGGGTAGCTAAAGAAAGGTTATTAGCTCAAGGAGCGGGTCCTTATTCACCCGTTGCAACTAATAAAAATGATTTAGGTCGTGAACTAAACCGCCGTGTTGAATTAGTTGAAAGGTTGTCTAGTTCAAAATAATTTACGTTTTTAATTTATATGCACATTAGATCTATTATTTTAATGTGTATACCTCATTTAAATTTTATTACGAATTAAATCTCGTACTATAAACCGAGCAGGGTGAATAGCTTGGCTTACACGTTCGCTTAATGGGCGAGGCTCGTTATTTAAACAGCTTACGAGATGTTCTGCACTTAGCGGTGCGCTACATAAAGCGCGGGCGCCAAAGCCGGTAAAAATATGCAGGCCTTGTTGTGGCTTATTAAGTTTCTCATATTGATAGCGTTTTCCTAAGCGTAAGTTAGCAAAGGCCATTGTATAATCACTTTGTTCGCACCATTGCCCTGCCATTGGTAGGTGATCTATAAATGTGCATCGTACAGCTGCTTTTGCCGAGGTAATATTGCCAAGGGTTGAGGCAAATTCACTTTGCTGATAAAAGCTAAGTAGTTGCTCTTGGTTTAATTGGTTGTCGAGCGCTGTAACTTGACGGCTTTTGGTGTTTTTTTCAAACGTGGCTCCCATACAGTGATGATCTAAATAGGCTGGGGTAAAATACCCTTTATGGCACAGCACTGTTTTAAGTTTGCGTGATTGCTCACTTGCCTCTATATGTGAAACTTGCCCGCGTACGCCTACTATTGGTAGCGCTTTTGTTTGCTCAAATGCATCACTGTGCTCGCCTGCACAAATAACTACATCACTAAAAGGACCTAACTGCTCATCATTCGTTAATAAAAACCAACCGCTGTCAGTTTTTTTAAGCTGTTTTATATTGCAGTTAAATACGCTTTTAAATGGGTTTATGCTATTTGCAGCGCTTAACATGGCGTTTACTAATTGCGGAGGGTTAACCCAGCCGCCTTGCTCAAAAAACATGCCCGAATAACCTGTTTCTACGCCGGCTATTTCGTCGCCTTGCTCTGCGGTTACGTTGTGCATTAGCTGGGTTGGCCACAGTTGTTTTTGTGCTAAGTTTTCATGTTTATCGGCCAGAGTTTTTTTTACTGCGTGTTGTAATACGCCGCACCAATCGTAATCAAAATTAAAACCACTGCTAAGTAAGTTGTTATATAGGCGTTTAGCGTATAAAAAGCTATGTGCGAACAATTCACTGTGCGGCGAGTTTTTTGCTTGTAGGTGAGGGTAAATAGCGCCTTGCACATTGTGCGATGCCCCCATAGCTGGTTTTTCATCTTGGCAAAATAATTGGCTTGCTATGCCTCGTTTAGCCAAGCTATATAAAATGCAGCTACTGGCTATACCGCCGCCAATGACCGCTACATTTTTTAAAGCACTGCTATCTTGATGAAAATATGCAGGAGCTGATTGAGCATCATTTACGCACTCTAGTTGGCCAACAAGCATATCTCTTTTTTGGCCAAAGCCTTTGGCTTTTTTAGTATTAAAGCCTGCATCAATTAATCCACGGCGAACAAAACCTGCTGAAGTAAATGTTGATAAGGTTGCACTTGCCCTTGATATATTGGCCATAGAATTAAATAAACTTTGCTGCCACATTTCGGGGTTTTTACTTGGCGCAAAACCATCTAAATACCAAGCGTCAACAATTCCTGTTTGCGGATAGCTCATTGCTTGTATTGATTCAAGTGCATCTCCAAAGTATAAATCGAGAACAACAAGCCCATTGTCAAATTCGAGTCTGTGGCATCCTTCTAAATTAATTGGGTATTGTTTAGATAATTTGTTACTAAAGGCGCTTAATGATGGCCATGCCTGTAGTGCTTTGTTTAAATCGTCTATGTGCAGTGGATATTTTTCAAATGAAATAAAGTGTAAGCGTTTAACACCATTATCTAATTGATTTTGAACTTGTTGACGTGCAAGGTGGTCAGTAAAGCGTTGCCATGTATTTAAAAAGTTTAAACCTGTACCAAAGCCGGTTTCGGCAATAACAAAATGTGGCTGGTCATGATTTTGTAATCGTGCATCTATATTATTTTGCTCATAATACACATAATGCGATTCAGCTAAGCCATCGTCATTAGAAAAATAAATATCACCGAAGTCATTAGCGAAAGGTGTACCTAAATTATTAAAGTGTATATGTGCATTTTTGATCATGATTTTTTAATTTTATAGATATATTTTTTAATTATTTTACGGGTTTTCTTTGAAATAGTCTGGCGTTATTTATAAGCTAGCAGTTCAGAGTACAAGTGTACGCTAGAAAGCTGACCACTTAGGTGATTAAATTCGCGTAAAATAGAATGCAATTAAGTATTAAGCTAAGGGAATTACCCATGAGAAGAGCTGTAATTACAGGTATCGGTGTTGTATCAAGTATAGGTAACAACAAAGAAGAAGTATTAGAATCGTTAAAAACGGGCAAAAGCGGCATCGCTTTTAATCAAGAATTTGCCGATTATAAGTTACGTAGTAACGTATCGGGTAAAATTGATATTGACGTTAAAGCACACGTTGACCGCAAAGCAATGCGCTTTATGGGAGATGCTGCTGCTTACTCTTATATTTCAATGACGCAAGCAATTGAAGACTCAGGTTTGTCTGACGACCAAGTATCAAATGAGCGCACGGGTATTATTGTTGGCTCTGGCGGTGGTTCGTCTAAATGGCAAGTAGAAGCTGCTGATATTTTACGTGAAAAAGGCGTAAAACGTGTAGGGCCTTATATGGTGCCACGCACTATGGCGAGCACTACATCTGCTTGTTTAGCAACACCATTTAAAATTAAAGGTGTTAACTATTCAATTAGCTCTGCATGTGCAACATCTGCGCATTGTATTGGTAATGCAGTAGAGCAAATCCAGCTTGGCAAGCAAGACGTTGTGTTTGCTGGTGGTGGTGAAGAGCTACACTGGACATTGGCAATGGAATTTGACGCTATGGGCGCACTTTCTACTAAATACAATGAAACACCTGAAAAAGCGTCTCGTACATACGATGCAAATCGCGATGGTTTTGTTATTTCTGGCGGCGGCGGTATTGTTGTAGTTGAAGAACTTGAACATGCACTTGCACGTGGCGCGCACATTTACGCTGAAATTGTTGGCTACGGTGCAACATCAGATGGCTACGACATGGTTGCTCCATCTGGCGAAGGTGCAGCACGTTGTATGCGCCAAGCTATGCAAGATGTAGATAGTATTGATTACCTAAACACGCATGGTACATCTACACCAGTAGGTGACGTTAAAGAGCTAGGTGCGATACAAGAAGTGTTTGGTGGTAAATCACCAATGATCAGCGCAACTAAAGCAATGACGGGTCATGCCCTAGGTGCTGCAGGTGTTCACGAAGCTATCTTCTCATTATTAATGCTAGAGCACAGCTTTGTAGCACCTTCAATTAATATTGATGAGCTAGATGAGCAAGCGACAGGTTTAGATATTATTACTGAGCGTCGTGATGTTGAGTTAAATACTGTAATGTCTAATAGCTTTGGCTTTGGTGGCACAAACGCGACTTTAGTTATGAGTAAGTACAAAGGTTAATTTGAGCTTATAAGCCCTATATGCAAACGCATAACTGGGCTAAATAGTCCAAAACAAAAAAGGAAAGCCGAGGCTTTCCTTTTTTATTATCGAAAGTTTAATTAACCTTCGTTATGTTCTTGACGCGCTTGCTCAATTTCGTCTGCAATTTCTTGCGCTTTTTGCTTAGTTTTTTCAGTTAACTCGCCAGCAGCTTCTTTGCTTTTAATCCATGCGTCAACCGCAATCTCTTTGCCGTCGTCGTACATGTCTAAGCCCATTGCTTTACTTTGCTCTAATAGCTCGTTTAAAGACTCGTCATTTTTAAGATCGTTAGTTGTCTCTTTAACGTCGTTCCATGCATCACCAAGCTTTTCTTGCATTTGTGCGCTTTTATCTTTTGCATCTTCTTTAACTTCGTTGGCATCTTCACAACCAGTTAATGTAATTAAAGTGCCTAATAAAGCTAAACCTGCTAATTTATTCATGTGCTATCTCCTTTAGAGACTGATAATTAATTCGAGGCAGACTATACAACAATGAAAATGAACGCCCCCGTAACAAAACGATTAAATTTTAAATTAATGAATGAGCATGATTGGCCTCAATTATTTGAACTCGACCAAGACCCAGCTGTAATGCAGTATTTAACACGAGGTGAACCTACCTCTTTAGAGCATATAAAAAATGAGGGTGTGCCTCGTATGCTCGCATATCGAAATGATCTAAAAGGCTGGGGGCTGTGGAGTATCACTATAAAGCAAACCAATACATTTATAGGTTGGGTATTAATAAGGCCTATGTGCTTTTTTACTGATGCACCAAACTACAGTGATATTGAAATAGGCTGGCGCTTTAAGCAAGCAAGTTGGGGGCATGGTTATGCAACCGAGGCGGCTTTAGCATTATGTGATGAACTTATAAAGCAAGATGACGTTAAGGCGATAAGTGCAACGGCACTAAAAGATAATACGGCTTCTATAAATATAATGAAAAAGCTAGGTCTGCAATTTATAAAAAATTATACACATACAGACGAGCAAGGCGACTTACCTGCGGTGCTTTATTCAAAAAGTGTTTAAAGATGATTAAATATCAACAGTATAAAGATTGACCTGTCCTTAAGTGACGTGCATTAATAAGAATGCGTAACTAAAAAATAATAAATTAAGGATGTTGTATGGGATTGCTTTTTTCACCAAGTAAATTAATCGTCAAAAGTGTGCTGGTTTTACAGTTCGCTGCTTTTAGTGTTTTAGCGCAGCCTTTATCGCAAAGCGCGGTAGCAATGCCTGACTCGTTCAGTGCCGATGCTGCTAAAAGTATATTAGAGCAAGGCGGTAATGCTGTTGATGCGGCTATTACGGCACAATTTGTACTTGCAGTAACGCTTCCTGAAGCCGGCAATATTGGTGGCGGGGGATTTATGCTTATTCAAAAAGATGGCAAGGGTGATTTTATAGATTATCGCGAAACAGCGCCAACAGCAGCTCATCGTGATATGTATTTAGATGAGCAAGGTAATGTTATTGCAAACAAATCAATATATGGCATTCACGCAAGCGGTGTACCTGGCAGTGTAGCGGGCATGTGGCTTGCCCATCAAAAACATGGCACTTTAAAGTGGGAAGAATTAGTACAACCAGCGGTAACGTTGGCTGAGCAAGGGTTTGTAGTTCCGCCTAAGTTAGCAAAAGGTGTGAGCAATTATATAGCCCACCTAAAAGAGCAAAAAATAAATGTAAACTTCGAAAAATACTTTGCTGATGTAAAAGCTAATAAAGTATTTAAGCAACCCGAGTTAGCGGCAACGCTAAAGCGTATCCGTGATAACGGCCAAGATGGGTTTTATAAAGGCGAAACTGCAAATATTATTGCTAAATTTATGCACCAACATGGCGGTATAATTAATCAAGATGATTTAAAAGGTTACACCGCTAAATCACGTACACCTATTAAAGCGAGTTGGAATGGTTATGAAGTACTTACTTCTCCACCGCCGAGTTCAGGTGGTATTGCTATTTTACAGTGGCTTAAAATGTATGAGCTACAAAAACCAGATGCGGGCTTAGCGCATAACTCTACTCAGTATGTACACTTACTTTCTGAAATAGGTAAACGTGTATTTGCAGATAGGGCGGAGTATTTAGGCGATCCTGATTTTTTTGATGTACCAGTCAACGCATTAACTAATATTAACTACCTCAAAGAGCGCAGTAATGGCATTTCGTTAACCGCTATCTCGACTACCGAAAATATTAAACCGGGCCTTAAAGAAAGTGAGCAAACTACACACTTTTCAATCGTTGATAAAATGGGTAACGCTGTCGCAAATACCACCACAATAAACTTAGGGTTTGGTAGCGGTGTAGTTGTTGAAGGTGCAGGGTTTATTTTAAATGATGAAATGGACGATTTTAGTGCCAAACCAGGCGTTATGAATGTGTTTGGTGCAATAGGCGGCAAAGCTAACGAAATACAGCCGCACAAGCGTATGCTTAGCTCTATGACGCCTACAATACTCCTTAAAGACAACACCGTTAAAATGGTGACCGGCTCGCCTGGTGGCACAACAATTATTAGCTCTGTGTACGAGTCTATTTTAAATGCGGTAGAGTTTGATATGACTGCAGAGCAGGTTGTAAATAGCCCTCGTTTTCATCATCAACTGTGGCCTAAAAATATAATTAGAACACACATAGGTTTAACCGATAGCGTAAAAGCAGAGCTTACAAAAATGGGCTACACCATAGATGAGAATCACTTTGGTGACTTACACGTTATTATTAATAAAGAGGGCCAATTAGATGCCGCTTCTGAAGCATCAGGACGTGGTAAATCAATTGTTTTTTAAATAAAAAAACACCGCGCTAAAAGCGCGGTGCTTTAAACAATACAAAATTATTGAGTATCAATTAAATCTTCAACACCCACTATTAGCCATGGAGCGTCGTCTGAAATTAGACGCTCTAAGTGCCAGATTTCTAAAATAGGCTCTTCTTTTTTATCGCCTAAATCACGGTACTTACCTTTAAAGCGAACACTAACCTGCCACGATTGCGCGTTTGTATCTGCGCGCACAAGTTCGGCATCAATAAACATCACTTCTGTTTCTACGCTTTGTATAGCTTCACGTTCAGCTTTAAACTCGGCAACAAGTGCAGGGCTTAAGTATTCAGCCATTGTGGTGTAATCGGCATTGTTCCATGCAGTTTGTAGCGTATGGTAATGACTACGGGCACCTTGCAAAAAGCCATTAACGTCAAAGTTAGGTGGTAAATTAAAAGGCACACTTTCACCTTGTGGGGCGCTGCTTGCAAAGCCGGTACTTGTTGGTTGCTCGATAGGTGCTTATTTAAAAGCATTTTGCTGAGCACGTGTATTTGCACTGGCAAGTTGTGGGGCACGATTAGCACGTAAAAAGCCCGTTACTAGCTTAAATAAAATAAAGAGTGCGCCAGCTAATAAAATCATTTCTAATAGCTGAAAACCTTCAAAATCGTCGCCTAGCATTGCTGCAATTAAGCCACCCGCTAAAAGTCCCCCAAAAACGCCTGCCATAATGCCTTTTTTATTCGATGTGGCTTTAGGTGCAGCTGTAGGTGTTGTTGTATCTGTTTGTTGTTTTTGCGCTGTTTGTTGTGTTGCAGGTGTCTGTCCGCGTTTACTGCTGCCAAACTTTTTACGTGCATGTGCATCAAAACTGGCTGTACATAACAATGCCAATAATGAAAAAATAACGATGATGTTCTTCATGAAATTCCCTAATTAAAATCGAGCCGCGATTATAATTTACTTTCTTTAGGAATTTAATTAATTACTTTAAAAATCAGAGGTTTTGGGGAGTGAAGAAACGCTTTGTTGGTGAGTATACAATCAAAAAACCGCTCAGTAGAAACTAAGCGGTAAATTTGTCTATTTTAAAGCCAACGAATTGCGCCAGTAACGCGTTCGTTATATGTATTTAGAGGTGCTCCAAGACTTGCCACTAAAATAGTATCAGCTTGTGAGCCACGATTAATGTGACCTTCAAAGCGCTCATCGCGGAAGTTGTCATCCCCAAAACCGAATGATTTATTTTCAGAAGGCACTATAAATACCGTCATAGGACCAAAGTCAGACTCAAATATTAAATGCAGTCCTTTTTCGCCTTTAAAATCACAAAACATGGCATAAGTTACAGCGCCAGGAAGTTCATCAAGATGACCACCTAATACTGCAAGCTTGTCGTTGACGCTTTGTAGGCTAATGGGCTCTTTTTTATCAAGCGCATTAATTTCGTAGTACACATGGGCAAGCGCATGCTCACCTGCTTCGTGTGCAATATTTTGCTCTGTACTAAAAAAGAAGGCACTAATCGCCACTACAAAAGACGCTGCTAACGCAAGATGTACACGATCAAACTTAAAACGCGATCGAGCATCAACCACGTTTTTACCAGTTGCTTGTTCTTCTTGGAGTGCTTTTTCTTTTAACGATGTGTTTAAAAGAATGCGGTCTGCAAGATTTTCAGGCACAGGTATATCTAAAGAATCTTGAATGAATTTATCAAAATCTTTCATATCGTTAATAAAACTTTGTCGCTCTGGGTTATTGTCAGCAAACTCCATAAGCTCCTTGTCAATGTCGTTTGGCTGCGCAATAGTGCGGCGACGAAACTCAAGTTCATCCATTATTTTGATGCCCCTTTAAGTTGTTCATCATCACGGCTTAAAGCCTCTTTAAGTTGATTTCTGGCACGGTATAAACGAGTCATTACCGTGTTTTTATTTAAATTGAGTATGCCTGCAATTTCTTCACCAGAGCAGCCCATTACAACTTGCAGTAATAATGGCTCTCGGTATTCATCAGATAGCAGTGCAATCTGGCGTTGAATTACCGTTTGTTCCATTTCATCGTCTAATGAATGGCTGGTTTCATCAACAAGCGTATCGTTTTCTACGTCGCTGTAATCAAACTGTTTACGTTCAAATCGGCGTGCGTTTTCTCTTCGTAATATAGTAAGCAGCCAAGGTTTAGCTGCCTTTTGATCAAGTAAAGAGTCGAGTGAACGCCATGCGCGTAAAAACGTTTCCTGTACTAAATCATCTGCTATGTGCGGATCACGGCATAACCAATAAGCAAAGCGATAAAGCTCTTTATTGTAAACGTGGACCAAGGCTTCATAACGCTTTTGTTTCTCTGCCATATCGATTAAGACCTGATTGTTTGATTTTTTCTTTCCAAGCATAAGCACTTTTTTAATTAAAAATTATTAGTTATTGCAAAAAAAGACCTAAGGTTCGTAGTTATTAATCATAAAGGTCTTTTAATACAGCCTGTTGCGACTTTGATGCCTGAGTTTGATAGATCTCAAGAATTTTAATAATAGCATTAAGATCCGTGTTTGCGCCTTTATTACTATAAAGTTGTGCCTGCAATTGGCTAATGAGACCATTAAGCTCGCTGCTGTTTACGCGGATGCAGAGCTCATCAATCGCGCCAACATTTTTATGGGTCACCTTTACAGAAAAGTTATTTAATGCGGTGTAAAAGGCTTTCACATCGTGTGTTTTGGCTAATGCTTTAAGCTCATTTAAGCTTGGCTGAGAAGTACCACGGGTGTTTAGCTGTAATTTTTCAGTCGTATTTTTAGTAGAACGGCTTATTAAGTAAAAAATTACAGTACCAATCCATAAAATATACCCTAAAGCGGCAACAACTATTAACCAAAGAGGAGTATCACTTTTAGTTTCAATAGGTTGTGTGCCAGTTGCTTGATTCGAAATATTTTCAAGAGTAGGTGAATTATTTGTGCTGGGTTGTGGGTTTGCTATGGCTGTATTAGGCGCGGTAGTACTTGGCGTTACTGTAATAGTACGCTTTGGTAATGTAGCTACGCTAATACGGTTCATCTTGGTATTAAACCAAGGCAGCTTTATTTCAGGCAAAGTATAAGTACCTGGTTTTTGCGGCAGTAAGGCATACGATGCAGTTTGCTGCGACACAACGCGTCCGTCTCGCACTGCATTGTTATTTTCTTTTTGATCAGGGTAGCTGCGTATGCCATCAATAGTAGGCATAGAGATTTCAGGTAATTGCTCTTTTGTAACTCCAAGCGCGGTAAGCGTAATAGTACGTGTTATAGGCGTACCTACTTCTACTGTGTTGTCGTTAGGTTGCCATTCTTCATCAAGGTTAACCAATTCGCTTGGTAACCATGCGCCTTTATAATCACTCGGGATTGGTTTTATTTCTACTTGCTGATCATCGCCAAGAGCAGATACCTCCAGTTGGCGGTAATTTTGCTGTACTCGCCCTTGAAAAGCGGGGCCTGCAATCGTGTAGGCACCACTTTTTTGTGGCTGAATTAAATACTCACGAGTAATAACAAGGTAGCGTTTGCCATCAACTAGCTCATAACTCTCAGTTTGTTTACCTAATTGGGTTAGCTGAGCATCTTCCATACTTGGTGTGCTTAAGCTGCCATCAAGCAGTTCTTTGGCAAGGTAGAGCTTAACAGTGTAAACACCGGCTTCTTGCACAAATAATGAATTACTCGAGAGCGACGTTTTTAAAAATATTTCGTTATTTTTATCTGCATCAACTGAGCGTTTTGCCACTTTTAACTTAATAGGTTGTGAGGTTAACCCTGCAACGCTAAATGCTGGTATCGTGTAATCACCCTCTGTACGGGTCATTAGTTTAACTGACCACGTAGTTTGTTTATTAATGCTGCCATTAATAATGTTGGTACGAGAGCTTAAGCTTGTTGGGCCTACAACAAAGTCTTTTAACAGCGATGAGGTGTCTGGTTGCTCGCCTTTAACTGTATCGTCTACCGATATATTAAGCATAAAAAATTCACCCGCTAATACAGGGTTTTTATCTACGCTGGCTTCTAATTTGGTGGCAGCCCACGAAGGCATCGCACTTAATAGCAATAAACAGCAAAATAATCGCATTACCATGATTTTTCGACTCCTGTAGGGCGACGTTTATATTGTCTTTTTTGGGCTTCTAATTGCATTTTATTCCGTAATAAAATAGCCGGATCGTCCGGGACTTTTCTAAGTAGTTGATTAAGCTGTTGTGCTTTTTCTTTTTCTTCATTAGTGAGCTCACTTGCTTGGGCTTGCATCGCTTGTTGCTGAGCATTTTGTTTTTGCTCATCAGTGGCAGGTTGCTCACTTATTGCTTGTGGCTTACTTTGTTGCTGCTCATCCTCTTTAGGCTGGTCAGCGTCTTTATTTTGCCCTTGTTCGCTTTGTGGCTGGGCTTGCATATCAGGCTCATTTTGCTTATCTGATTGCTCGCCAGGCTCACCTTGTTGATCTTTTGATTGTTCAGATTCTTTATCTGATTTTTCATCGCTTGAGCTTTGACTTTCGTTTTCGCCTTTTTCAGAATCGCTTTTATCACCATTTTGTTGCTGATCCTGTTTTGACTCATCAGAATTCTGCCCTTGGTTTTGCTCATCTTTTTTCTGACTATCATCTTGGTCTTGAGAGTCGTCGCCGTCGCTTTGCTGATCTTGCTGGTTTTGTTGCTCTTGTTGATTTAGTAATTGCTCAACTAAGGCTTGGTTATCGGCTGCTTGCGTAAAGTCATCTTGTAAGGTTTGGGCTTGTTTGTACGCTTCAATTGCGTCCTCAAGTTTGCCAGCTTTGGCAAGGGCATTACCGTAGTTGTATAAACCGGTAGCCGACTTATCATTACTAAACTCATTAAGTGCAGCATCAAAATTACCTTGCTGGTATAGCGCCGCGCCTTTTAACTCACTCGATTGCGCCTGTGTTGCTGCATCGTATTCTTTATTATTGTAAGCCTCTAATGCACGTTGATCTGCATTTTGCAAAAGAGTAGGGAGCTCTACGGCATACGCATTTTGCTGCGGTAAAAAACCAAAAGCTAAAAATGCGCCTAGCAAGGCAGCGCGTCTAAATAAATACAAACCAAATGGCAGTAATAACAAGAGTCCGTAAATACCTGCATCTATTCGCCAAAGCGCATGGCTTTGTTTTTCGTCTTTCAATAATTCACTCTGCGCATTTGGGGCAAACGTATTTATGTCGTTATTGCTAGGTTGGTAACTAGCAAATTTACCACCGCTGCTTGATGCTAAATTTTTAAGCTGAGAGGCATTAATTGTAGGTACTACGATTTGGCCGTATCTGTCTTTCAAAAAGCCGCCTTCAGGTAACTTAATTGGTGCGCCTTGAGCGGTACCTACACCATATATATTTAATCTATATTGGGTGTTACTGGTAAAGCTACTAACGTCGCTTTGTTCTTGTTGGTCAATACCGTCGGTCACTAAAATAATGTCGCCATCAATATAACCCGCTTGTGTTAATAGCTCTTTGGCCATATCAAGACCCGCTAAAACGTTTGAGCCTTTGTCTGGCATTATTTCAGGGCTTAAGCTTGGAATTAAATTACTGAGTGTTGTGGCATCGTTTGTTAGTGGTGAAATTACATAGGCCGTGCCTGCGTAAGCTACAAGCGCGGTATCACCTTCTTTAAATAGCTCAATCATATCAAGCGCTTTAAAGCGTGATTGCATTAAACGATTTGGTAAAATATCGGTGCTGTACATTGAATACGACATATCCATAACAATTACACGGGCACTTTTACTTTGAAATACAGGAACTTGTTTTTTCTCAAAACTAGGCCCAGCACTAAATAAAATGCCAAGGCTGCAAAACAAAGCAACTAACCAAAGTGGCTGGCTGGCTTTAGTGTTTGCTTCGCTCATTATAAACTGTGCTAAATGAGGTGCAATTAGCTGCTCACTAGTCGTTTTTTTATGCTTAATTAAGGCAACAAAAAATAATGCCACAGCAGGTATGAGTAACCATAAAAGAGCGGGGCGAATAAATTCAAAATCCATTAGTTTGGCTCCTTTAATGCACGCAGTGTACTAAGCATTACTTTTAAGCTAATAAGTAAAATAGCGATAAGTAACGGGTAGTAAAATAATGAGCTTTGTGGGCGAAATGTTTGTTCATCAGCGCTAATAGGTTCAAGTTTATCAAGCTCTGCGTAAATTTGTTGAAGGCCTGCTACATCTTTGGCTCTAAAGTATAATCCGCCAGTTTGATCGGCAATCTTTTTAAGTAAGCTTTCATCTAAATTACTGCCACTAGAGCCACCCACATTAAAGAGGCTAAAGCCGCGCGGATTATCTGAGCCAACACCAATGGTGTACACTTTAATCCCTTCTTCGCGAGCTAGCAGTAGGGCATCTTCTGGGTTTAAATTACCAGCGGTATTTTGTCCGTCGGTTAATAGCACCACAATTCGGTTACTTTCATCTTTATTGGCAAAGCGTTTTACCGAAAGACCCAATGCATCACCAATGGCTGTTGCGCGCCCTACTAAACCAATTTGCGCTTCGCTGAGCATTTTACTTACTGTTTTAACGTCGCGGGTGAGCGGGGTTTGTAAAAACGCGGTGTCGCCAAATAATATCAGCCCAAGCCTGTCGCCTTGACGCTGTTCTATAAAATCACTGAGTACGGCTTTTACCATGGTGAGGCGGTCAACATATTGGCCATTATAAGCCATGTCTTGTTCGGTCATCGAGCCTGATAAATCGACCGCTAACATTATATCGCGTCCTTCATTTGGTAATGAGATTGGCTCATCTAACCATGTTGGATTGGCAGCGGCAGTAACAAGTAATAACCAAATTATCCACTCGAAAGGGTTTAAACGTCGTGCGTGTGGCTCAATGCTTTGACTGGTTAAATTGTGCTTTGCAAAACTGGGTATACGTAAACGCGTACTGGCATTACTTGCAGCGGGTTTTAATAGTAAAAGTAATAAAGGCAAGGGTAGTAATAAAAATAACCATGGCCAGCTAAATTCAAACATTTACTGACTCCTTTATTTTAAATTGCTTAATACCTTGGCGAAATTTTTCGCACAGTGTTGTATCTTTTTGGCTGGGGTTATACAAGCTTAGTATTTCTTGTTCTGTAAAGCTTAAACCGGTGAGTGTATTAAGTGTTGTGCACCATTTAGAGGTAGATTGCGCAGCAAGTCGCTTGTCGTAATATTCAATCACTAAACGTTTTAAAATAATATGCAGTTGCTGAGGGTTTTGCTCACTTTGGCTCAATTGTATTGCGTAGCGTTTAGGCTTTTTAAATTTATGTTTTTTATAAAATATATAAATAGCTGCGCACAGTGCTAAAAACAGCAGTGCAATAATAACCCACCAAGCAGGGGCGAGTGGCCACCAATTAACTTGGCTTGGCGCTATTATATCGTGCAGGCCATCGAGTGGATTGGTTTGCATGGTTATTTTCTCACTAATTGCAGCTCAAGCGGTGTTGCTGCATTGAATGATATTAAATTAAGACCCGATTTAGTTAGGCGATTAAAGCGCGCGCTAAATGCTTGCTCAGCATTTTTAGCAAAGCGTTCTCTAAAGCTGTTATCCATTAATGGTAGGGCAAAGTCTTGACCATTTGCATTAACGGTAACGGCTTGCTTAAACGCAGGTAACTGATGCTCAAATGGATCGCTTATGTGGCAACCAATCAGCTCGCAGTGGCGGCTTAATATTTCAAGTTGCTTAAAGCTGGCATCATCCAGAGCATTAAAATCAGACACTAAATATACTAAGCTGCCTGGTTTTGCTAAATGGTTAAGGCGCTTTAGGTTATCGCTAAAGTTGTTAGTGGCTGTTTTATCAATATTGTTAAGCGCTTGCTGGTGGTTGTCGCATAAATTATGACAAAGCTTAAGCACGGCTTTTTCACGGGCGCTGGGTTTTAGCTCTAAATGCGAGTGCTGATTAAACACAATACCGCCAATTCTATCGCCGCGCTGACACGCCGACCATGCAACAAGAGCGCTTATATGCGCAGCTTGCACCGACTTTAACAGTAACTTTGAGCCAAACAGCATTGAGTTAGAAAAATCAGTGAACACAAACACAGGGCGCTCTTTTTCTTCTTGAAAGAGCTTTGTGTGAGTCTCGCCGGTACGCGCAGTAACTCGCCAATCAATAGAGCGAATATCGTCACCTTGCTGATAATGTCGCACTTCGGCAAATTCCATTCCTCGGCCTTTGTGCGGTGCAAGGTATTGCCCTGTTAAGGTGTTTTTTATTTTTACCTTAGGGGCAAGTTCAAGCAATTGCGCTTTGGCTTTGTAATACATCAGCTCTTTGAGTGCTAAATTAACACCGTGGCTATGGCTCTGTTTGAGCCATGCTTGGGTTTCTAATTGTTTTTGCATAACTTATGGTACGGCTACAAGTTCAACTATACGGCTTATTACTTGATCTTTAGTAATGCCATCGGCTTGGGCTTCGTAACTTAAAATAATGCGATGACGCAGTACGTTATGCACAACAGCTTGAATATCATCAGGTGCTACAAAGTCACGGCCTTGAAGCCATGCATGAGCACGAGCACATTTATCAAGTGCTATTGTTGCACGCGGACTTGCACCAAACTCAATCCAGCTACCTAGTTGCGCGTCTAATTTAGCGCCTTCACGAGTGGCAATAATAAGTTGTACTAAATATTGCTCAAGTGGCTCTGCTAAATAAAGGCCTAATATTTCTTTACGCGCTGCAAATAAATCGCTTTGACTAATTTTTTGCATTACTGGTTGTTGCTCGTTAAGCGCTTCGCCGCGCGTTAAACGCAGTATATCAAGCTCATGCTCTGCGCCAGGGTAGTCAATACTTAGGTGCAGTAAAAAGCGATCCAGCTGGGCTTCTGGTAACGGGTAAGTCCCTTCTTGCTCTAGCGGGTTTTGCGTTGCCATAACTAAAAACAGTTCGCTAAGCGGATAGGTATTTTTACCCACGGTAACTTGGCGTTCAGCCATTGCTTCTAATAATGCTGATTGTACTTTGGCTGGTGCGCGGTTAATTTCGTCAGCTAAAATTAGGTTATGAAAAAGAGGGCCTTTTTCAAATACAAACTCACTAGTTTGTTGGCGGTAAATATCGGTACCTGTTACATCAGCTGGTAATAAATCTGGCGTAAACTGTACACGCTGAAATGAGCCTTCAATGCCTTTTGCAAGTGCATTAACTGCACGTGTTTTTGCAAGGCCAGGGGGACCTTCTACTAATAAATGACCATCAGCTAAAATTGCAATAAGTAGCGCTTGAGTAAGCTCTGGCTGGCCAATAATTTGTGTATCTAAGTACGTTTTTAATTGTGAAAATGCGTTAGCTGCCATAATAAGTGGACTGTCCTCGTCAGCTGGGTTTGTACCTAATAGTGTTAGGTGATAAATACAGACCTATTTATAAGGTTTATAATTGGGTAACTCAAGAGTTAGACTTTATTTTTTAAAATAGTTCGTTATTTTTTAACGAATTTTAGCGTACCACAAAACTTTGTAAATGCGTCTAAAAAAGCCTATTGTGATAGTCGTAATTAAACACTGTTTATATAAATTTGTGTTTATCTATTGGCTTTAGGGCACGGGTTGTTTAGAATCGAGGAAAACAAACAGGTCAGACCTGTCAGCGGGAGAGCATAAATGTCTGAGCAAAACATACTAAAAACACCAAAGGGCGACCGTATTGCCATCGTTAGCGGCTTACGTACACCTTTTGCAAAACAAGCAACAGCGTTTCACCATGTACCAGCACTTGATATGGGTAAATTGGTGGTTAACGAAATGCTTGAACGATTAAATTTCAATAAGTCAGAAATTGATCAACTTGTATTTGGTCAAGTAGTACAAATGCCAGAAGCGCCAAATATTGCACGTGAAATTGTATTGGGCACAGGTATGCCTGTATCGGTTGATGCATATTCTGTATCGCGCGCATGTGCTACCAGCTTTCAGGCTATTGCTAATGTAGCTGAGTCTATTATGGCGGGATCTGTAAGTGTAGGTATTGCAGGTGGCGCAGATTCGTCATCAGTATTGCCAATTGGTGTAAGTAAAAAGCTAGCAGGCAGCTTAGTTGATTTAAATAAAGCGCGTACGCTTGGTCAACGTTTAAAAATATTTTCAAAACTGCGTTTAAAAGACTTATTACCAGTGCCTCCTGCAGTTGCAGAGTACTCAACAGGCCTTTCAATGGGGCAAACTGCTGAGCAAATGGCTAAAACACACAACATTAGCCGTGAAGATCAAGATGCGTTAGCGCATCGTTCTCACTCACTTGCAACGCAAGCATGGGCTGATGGTAAGTTAAAAGATGAAGTAATGACGGCGCATTTACCGCCATATAAAAGCTTTATTTCAGAAGACAACAATATTCGTAAAAACTCAACGGTTGAAGGCTACGCCAAGCTTAAACCTGTTTTTGACCGTCAGCACGGTACTGTTACCGCTGCAAATGCAACACCATTAACTGATGGTGCAGCGGCCGTACTTATGATGAGCGAAAGCAAAGCAAAAGCACTTGGCTATGAAATACTAGGTTACGTACGTAGCTTTGCATTTTCGGCAATTGGCGTAGAAAAAGACATGTTAATGGGCCCAGCTCATTCAACGCCTATTGCACTAGATAGAGCGGGTATTACGCTTGCTGATTTAGATTTAATTGAAATGCACGAAGCGTTTGCATCGCAAACACTTGCCAATATGAAAATGTTTGCCTCAGACAAATTTGCACAAGAGCATTTAGGTCGCAGCAAAGCAATTGGCGAAATTAACATGGATAAGTTTAACGTTAACGGCGGCTCTTTAGCATATGGTCACCCATTTGCAGCAACAGGTGCACGCTTAATTACGCAAAGCTTACACGAGCTTAAACGTCGTGGTGGCGGTTTGGCATTAACAACAGCGTGTGCTGCTGGTGGTTTAGGTGCAGCCTTTGTATTGGAGAGCGCGTAATGACAGATTCAGTATTTAATTTAGCGGTAGATGAAAACAAAATTGCCGTAGTAACGATTGATGTGCCAGGGGAGAAAATGAATACCCTGCGCAGTAGTTTTGCCGATGACTTAAAAGCATTATTAGAAGACGCTAAGTCGCAAAATGTAAAAGGCATGGTATTTATAAGCGGAAAAACCGATAACTTTATCGCGGGCGCCGATGTAAAAATGCTTGATAGCGTTCAAAAGCGTGATGATGCTTTAGCTATTAGCGAACTATGCCATCAGGCATTTTTTGATATGACAAAATTGCCATACACAACAGTAAGTGCGATTCATGGCGCTGCATTAGGTGGTGGTTTAGAGTTTGCTTTAGCGTGTGACTACCGTGTTGGTACCGACAGCGATTTAACAAAAATTGGCTTACCAGAAGTGCAACTTGGTTTACTACCAGGTGGCGGCGGTACGCAGCGCTTAACTAAAATTGTTGGTATTCAAAAAGCACTTGAGTGGATGCTAACAGGTAAACAAATTCGCCCTAAGCAAGCTAAAAAAGCAGGCGTGCTTGATGACTGTGTACCACACAGTGTGCTGCTAAAAGTTGCAAAAGAATTTGCGACTAAGAAAAAGCCACAAGCAAAAGAGCCAAAGCTCGACAATATTAGTAAATTACTAGAGTCAAACCCGTTTGGCCGTAACTTTATCTTTAAAAAAGCTAAAGAAAACGTACTTAAAAAAACGGGCGGGCACTACCCAGCACCACTCGCTATTATTAAAGCTGTGCGTGCTAGTGTAGAGCTTGATGAGCTAAAAGCGTATAAAACAGAAGCTGAAAGCTTTGCAACACTTGTAATGAGTGACGAATCGAAAGCGCTTCGCGGTATTTTCTTTGCAACCACTGAAATGAAAAAAGAGTGGCGCAATGATGACGCACCCGCAATTAGCAAAACTGCTGTTTTAGGTGGTGGACTAATGGGCGCAGGTATTGCGCACGTAAGTGCTGTTAAAGCTAAAGTACCGGTACGTATTAAAGATGTAGCAGAGCAGGGCATTAGTAATGCAATGAGCTACACCTACAAAATTTTAGACAAGCGCCTTAAGCGCCGTATTATGTCTAAAGCTGATATGCAGTTAACAATGAGCCGTATTACAGGTACAACAGACTACAGCGGCTTTAAACACATTGATTTAGTAATAGAAGCTGTGTTTGAAGATCTTGCGCTTAAGCAAGGTATGGTTGCCGACGTAGAGCAGCAATGCCAAGAAAATACAATTTTTGCTAGTAACACGTCATCATTACCAATTTCGCAAATTGCAGCGCAGGCAGCACGTCCTGAAAATGTAATTGGCTTACATTACTTTTCACCAGTAGAAAAAATGCCATTAGTGGAAATTATTCCACACGAAGGTACATCTAAAGAGACTATTGCTCGCGTTGTTAACTTTGCACGTAAGCAAGGCAAAACGCCAATTGTTGTAAAAGACATGGCCGGTTTTTACGTAAACCGTATTTTAGCGCCTTACTTAAACGAAGCTGCTAATTTAATGCTTGCGGGTGAGCCAATTGAAAAGATTGATGAAGCCCTAGTTGAGTTTGGCTTTCCGGTAGGACCGCTGGCTCTACTTGATGAAGTAGGGATTGATATTGGCTCTAAAATTGCTCCAATTCTTGAAAAAGAATTAGGTGAGCGTTTTAAAGGCCCTGATGCATTTATGAGTATGATTGATTCAAAACGCCTTGGCCGTAAGTCCGGTCGTGGTTTTTATGAATACGACAAAAAAGGCAAAAAGGTTGATGAGTCAGTTTACGAACTATTGGGTGTTACCCCAGCTCCACGTTTAAACAAAAGCGAAATTGCTAAGCGATGTGTATCGAAAATGCTTAACGAAGCAGTACGCTGTTTAGATGATGGCATTATTGCAAGCCCTCGTGATGGCGACATTGGTGCAATATTTGGTATTGGTTTCCCACCATTTTTAGGTGGCCCGTTTAGCTATATGGATAAATTAGGCGCAAGTAAAATAAGCTCTGATATGTCTACATTAGCTAACAGCGATGCTAACTTTGCTCCATGTGAGTCACTGGTAACAATGGCAAGCTCTGGTACTACTTTTTATAATGCAGCAACTGTTGAGGTTGTAGCTCCTGAAGTACAAAGCACTGAGCCACAAGAGCAAAGTGTCACTGAGCCTGAAGTTACTAAAGAGATTGAAACAAAAGAATAAAGTTTCTACTGTTTATAAAAACCGCATTTAGATGCGGTTTTTTTATGATTTTTAATATTTAAATGAGGAGCTTAATGACATTATTTACACAAAGATTGAGCATGTACCAAATGGAAGAATCTGATTGGCCTCTTTTTCTAGCGCTTCATCGCGATCCTCAAGTCCTTAAGTATTGTTTTGATATGCCAATGGAGTCACTGATAAGAAACCGCTTTGAGATACGCTTACCTAAGTGGAATACTAAATCACGCCACCCACTGTGCTTACTCATTATTAATAATAAAACAAAACAACCAGTGGGTGTTACAGGCTTTGCCTATGACGGAGAAACCGCAGAGCTTGGTTATTTATTATTGCCAGAGTATTTTAATAAAGGCTACGCGACAGAGTCTTTAAGAGCTGTGATTGATTGGGCTTGGAAAGAATGTGGTATTAGGCAGTTTAAAGCTGTCGTAACGCGTGGCAATATTGGTTCTGAAAAGGTGCTTAGTAAGTGTGGCTTAACCCATACCGATACACTTTTTAAAGTGCATACAATAGGCGAAAAGTTATATGACGATTTAATTTATACGCTTAAGGTTTAAGGTTTTAATGGGCTAGTAGCCTAGCCCAAAAAGTGCTACAAGTGAAGTGCGATAGCTTTGCGGTCTTTTTCTGGCATATTTTCTACGACTAAATTAAATGAGTTATCAATCATTCTCTCAATTTCACTTTGTGCAATTGTGCCGTCTAAAATTACTGTGTTCCATAAGCGTTTATTCATATGGTAACCAGGGATCACTGCCGGGAAAGTATCACGCAATGATATTGCTTCATCAGGATCGCATTTTAAGTTAAGCCACCAAATAACCTCACCATCATCATTAGTTTGACCGTCATTGCCAATAGCAAGAGTCGCAAACATTTTATGATTCACTTTATATACATCAACCTCTTGCGCAAATGGTTTTGTAACCTGAACAAGTGGTTTTTTAACTAAATACTCATGTACTTTTTTCTGGTCCATGATCCATTCCTTGAAGTCATACTCGGTAAAGCTACCATAGCAGTTTTTTTCACATTTGATTATATGTATTTTAGTATAAATTAAAATTTTACAAGCTAATACAACATGTAGCGTAAAACCAACGTAATTTTAGTTGAACAAAATCCAGTTCATGGTATGTTTCTGCCAATCAAAAAAATAATAGGAATTCACACATGCCAAAGGCGAGTGATGTTAAAAAAGGTACTGCTATTGACTTCAATGGCCGCGTTTTAGTTGTAAAAGATATTGTGCGCTCTGTGCCGCAAGGTCGTGCTGGTGGTAGTTTATACCGTATGCGTTTATACGATGTGGTAACCGGTGGTAAAGTTGACGAAACATTTAAAGACAGTGACATGCTAACGCTGGCTGATTTAACACGCCGTGAAGTAATGCTATCGTACATTGATGGCGACGAGTATGTGTTCATGGATAATGAAGATTACACGCCTTACAACTTAAACAAAGATGCTATTAGCGAAGAAATTTTATTTGTTAATGAAGAAACGCAAGGCGTACACGTCATTGTTATTGATGGCGCGCCAGTAGGACTTGATTTACCATCAAGTGTTGAACTTGTTGTTGAAGAAACAGACCCATCTATTAAAGGTGCATCTGCAAGTGCTCGTTCAAAACCTGCACGTATGTCTACTGGCTTAAATATTTCTGTGCCAGAGCATATTTCAACAGGTGACCGTATCCGTATTAATACTGTTGAACACAAATTTATGGGTCGTGCTGAAAAGTAACGCGTAAATTATAATTTTAAAAGCCGAATCTGTGTTTAACAGGTTCGGCTTTTTTGTGCGCGGGGATTTGTTGCTTTAAATTTAATCACATTAGCGTTAGAATAAGCGCCGTATTTTTGAGCAACTTTAAGGGGTAGCTTTGTTTATAGTTTTACTAAGCAGTGCATTTATAGCTTTAATGTATTTAGAAACCATTAAAAAAGGCATGCCAATTAAACGATGGCTGATTTTAGGCGGTTTATTTGGACCAGTAGCCTGGTGCTTGTTTAATCTACATTATCGTCGTGCTTTAGTTAGAAATGTAGGAATAAATGCGTGTATATGGCGCCCTTAATTTATCGACGCCACATTTTTATTTTTTCTAATTAAGCTTGGGGCTGCTTTAGTTTGTTGTTGCTTTAAAAATTCAGTAAATTCACTTTTTGATAGAGGCTTAGAATAGTAATAACCTTGTACTGTTTCGCAATTAAGCTTTTTGAGTATATCAATTTGATGGGCTTGTTCTACACCTTCAGCCACTACATGTAAATCAAGGTTATGTGCAATAGTGACTATTGAGTCGACCATATTACGGCCACGTTCGTTGGTCATGTCATCTATAAATGCTTTGTCTACTTTAAGTGTATTAAGCGGAAATTGCTTTAAATACGCTAATGATGAATAACCAGTACCAAAATCATCCATTGCTAAATGAATACCTCGGGCACTTAACGAACGCATAATTGCAATGGCTTCTTTAGGGTCATCCATTACAGTACCTTCTGTTATTTCAAGCTCTAAAAAGTATGAAGGTAATTCGTTTTTTTGCAAAATAACGTCAATACGAGAGGTTAAATCGGGGAGGCTAAATTGCTTTGCTGATAAGTTGACAGCTACTCGGCCGCTAAATAAACCGCTATCTAGCCATTCTTTTACGTCTCTGCAGGCTTTGTTTAATACCACTTCACCAATTTCAATTATTTGGCCCGTTTCCTCGGCTATAGGTATAAATACACCAGGGCTAATAATGCCTTTTTTGGGTGTAATAAAGCGCACTAACGCTTCCATTCCGGTTAGCTTGCCTGTGCGAATATTCATTTTTGGTTGGTAGTACACTTCAAAATGGTCTTCTTTTAAACCAAAGCGCATGAGGTTTTCAATTTGCAGTCGTTTAACGGCTTGACGGTTCATCGTGTCGTTAAAAAATAAGTAGCTGTTACCTTTCTTTTTAGCATGATACATGGCGGTATCTGCATTTTTTAAAAGCAGTTCAGGCGTATTACCGTCTTCAGGGAATAATACAATACCTACACTTGAGGTGATTGCCAGTTCGTGCCCTGCCATTTTAAATGGTGTAGCAATGGCTGCTAAAAACTGTTTAGCCATGCGTGTAATTACATGTATGTCGTTAGTGTCAGACATTACCAGAGCAAACTCATCGCCGCCTAAACGATAAAACACATCATTTTCGCGGGTTAGTTTATTTAAGCGCATTGCTAGTTTAGCTAATAAGCTGTCACCTAGCTGATGTCCTAACGAGTCATTTATTTTTTTAAAGTTATCTAAATCGAATACAAGCAAGGCGTGATGCGAATTGAGTTTTACTAGTTTATGCAAATCAGTAAAAAATAAATTTCGGTTAGGCAGACTGGTTGTGCGATCTCGATTCGATAAGTTATGTAATTGCGATTCTGCTTTTTTACGCTCTGTTAAATCTGAATATACAACGACATAATTAGTTATTTGATTTTGATCGTTTTTAATTTCATCTATGGATATTTCTATCGGTAATAAAATACGCTCACTATTACGAAGCTTCACTTCTTGTTGAATATGTTCGCGCTCTTTTACTATTTCAATAATTCTGTTTGTGTAGCTTGGCTCATACCCAGATAGGCTAAAATCTTTTCCTAAGTATTGTTCGCGTACGCCACCAAACAAGGTTAAAAAGCTAGGGTTTATATCAACCAGTTTAAAGTTTTTATCGTAAATTGCTAAGGCGTCAGTAAGCGACTCAACACATTTTGCAAAAAGGTTTAAGCGCTCTTCAGTTGATTTTAACTGTGATATATCGCGAACGGTACCCGTCATTCTAAGGGGGGATAAGTTGGCGTCTTTTTCAATTATTTTTCCGCGATCGAGCACCCAGTGCCAACGACCAAAAGTATCTTTGATTCGGTAGGTGGCTTCAAAAAAAGCAGACTGCTCTGCAAAGTGCACTTTTAGCAAGTGCTCAACGTTATTAATATCGTGAGGATGGATAAGGCCTTTATTTGGTGGAAACCCCATTAACGTAGTTGAGTCCATTAAATACTTATCGTTAATACGAATAACTTCGCCTGTTTTTATGTTCCAGTCCCAAAGTGTATCGCCGCTACCTTCTACGGTACTTTTAAGGCGTTTTTCCGAAAGTCGAAGTTGGCGGCGTGAACGTCTAAGTTTATGGATTACAAATAACAGGTAGGGCAAAGCAAGCGATATAATGGCGCTTGCTAGTATAAGTATATTGTCTGAGTTGTAATTAAGTGATGACTCAAAGGCAAAAAGCTCAAATGAGTAAGCAAGTACTACAAGCATGCTTAGTTTTATTATTGTTTTTATCATTTTTTGATTACTTCTAATTTACAAATGATAATTTAAAACAAGCTAAACCTAGAGTCAAAGAGATTGAGAGTAAACGGGCATATTTTGAGATTTACTGACTTTCGCCGAGCTTAAAAGCTCATATCTTGGTCTATTATCATCAAATAGGCTTAGTGCATAAACTTTTACTTCTCTTAGTGTTAGTGCGTTTAGGGCATCTAAAAGTCGCTGCTGCATATGAAATTCGTGATCTCTGTTACCAATAGCAAGCCATAACCGTTGTGAGCGCAGGCGCAAGTTTTTATCTTTTTCTGCAATATGAGTACTAAGGCCATGTTTTTGCTGTTGCCAATCGTTTTCATCAAGTGCATCAATGTTATCAAGGTATTTTTTAATAAAGCTGTTATGACGATGCAATAATGTTTTTGCATCAAACTTAGGTGACTGCACATAAAATGCTATTCCAGCACGAGTATTAAAAGGTGCATAACCTGCGCCCACTAAATAACCTAGCTGTTGTGTTGTTCGTAATTCGTTAAAGTAATCTTGATTAATTAAATGATTTAACGCCATCATTTTTACTTTTTCGGCCACGCAATCCGTTTGTGCCTGATAGTAAACTACCATGGCATGGTCGCTACAAGGAAGTTCTAACTCGTAGCGAGTTACTTTTTTAATTTCAAAAAGGGGGCGTCTTAAATCTTCAATTATGGCTGCGTTTTTTAGGTGTTCGGCGACCTTTTTTTGAAAGGCTAATGCATCACTTTGCTGCCAGTTACCATGTAAAAATGATTCAACATGTAGTGCTTTAAAAAAGTCTGTTCTGAACTCATTAAATTGCTGAAAACAGGTGTTTTTTAATGCCGATGCAAGCTCCCCAGGTTGAGGGTTCCAAGGCATTATTTTTGCGCCTAAAATACTAAATAACTCACTGACTGGTTTGTTTTGGTTGCTATTGCGCCAATGCCTTACAAGTTGTTTTTTATATTCAGCAAAGCGTTTTGCACAAATTTCTACATTAAATAAAGCATCTATTAATTGATCAACAAGCTCTAACTGACTGGATGAAAGCCCAGCGGTATGTAGAGTTAATCCACCTTGATGCGAGGTTAAGTGGTAGCTAAGTCCTGCAAGTTCTGCAGGATAAAATTGCTCGCCTACGCTATCCATAAATAAATCTGTAAATAAGCGGGTGAGTGCCATATGCTTTACATCTTTTACGGCAAAATCAGAATCCATGGCCAAATAAAAATGACCTTTAGCAACACGAAATGTGTTGTCTTGTTTAAACCAAAAGTCAAAACCGGGTTCTTTTACTAATAACTCGGGTTTTGTTTGTGGTTTTATGACATCAAATAACACCACTTCTTTTGTCAAATAAGGATTAGCGGTAGGCAGCAGCATTTCGCTCAGCGGTTTATTTATCTCGCTAAGTGCATCAAGCCAATTAGGTGAAATATGTTCTACTTTATATGGTGTGTTGTACCATGCGGTTTTATGTTCAGGCTCTACATCTGGATGTATAAGTACGATGCGCATATTATGTGGCGTTAACCACTGCATGGCCATTTCGTGGGTCGCTTTTTTAAAGCCTTCCATTAAATAGTCGCCTTGCACGTAATTTGCTTCGTCGTAATGCTGCATATTAATGCTTAAATTACTGACCCAATCAATCAAGCGTGACTTTTCTTGGTTATCGAATGCTATTTGTAATAGATTTTTTTTATCTTGGTATAAGCGCGGCAATTTTTCGGTGTTATCGTTAATTAAGCAAATGTATTCAAACACCATTTCAATAATGTCTTCGAAGTATTCAATACCTTCATCGGTAAGCGCTAAACTAATATTAAAGTCTTTAAAGTTGCTGCCATTAATACCACCGCCAGCAGAAAGCGCGTTTATCCAGCCTTGCTCTTTTAAAATAGAATAAAGAGAACCCGCGCCTTCATAGCCAAGTAAATGGGCAATAAAACTCACTGTTTTGTGGCGATAAAAGTCGTCAATATTAGGCATAGCAAAACTTATGATAAGTTTTTGCATATGCTTATGCGGCTCAATATGAAGTATTTTTCCTATGTCTTGTTTGCGATAGAGTGGCTCACTGATCTCTGGCTTTTTGAGGTTTTTATTACCCTTAATTGCGCCAAAGTAAGTTTGTGCCCAGCTTTGTAGTGTGTTTAATGTTTCGTTTGCGCAAATAACTAAAGTCATCCACTGAGCTTGGTACTGACTATTAAAAAAGTCGCGAAGCTCATCACTAATACAGCGCTCTCTGTCAGCTAAGGTTTGTAGGTTTCCTACAGAAAATTTAGCAAATGGATGAGCTGGATTTACCGTTTCTTTGTGGGCTTGATAAATACGGCGACCATCGTCTTTTATTTTTAGTTTAAACTCGGCTTCAATTGCGTTGCGTTCTTTTTCTGTTTCGGCTGAATTTAAAAGTGGCGCAATAAAAAAACGGCTAAATTGGGTAAGCGCCTGTTCAAATTCTTGGTTATTAATATCAAAAAAGTAACAGGTATGCTCAGTGCCAGTCCACGCATTAGTGTTCCCGCCAGCTTGCGAAACAAAATTATTAAAACTGCCTGAATCTGGGTATTGGTCTGTGCCTAAAAAAAGCATGTGCTCTAAAAAGTGTGCTAGGCCTTGCCTATCAAGAGGATCGTCAAAATGCCCGGCGTTAACTGCCATTGATGCTGCCGCTTTTGTAGAATCTTTATCTTGCACTAATAGTACTTTTAGACCATTGTCCAGTGTAAAGGCGCGGTATGCTCTGTTATCATTGCGGCTGATATTCAAATGATGCTCCTGAAACTAAACGTTTACTTGTTAACAACAGATGATGGCTTCAGGAAAGCGAAATACAGCTTAAAGATTTACCTGAATCTCATGAAAGAATTATTTAGAAATAAATAGATTTATGTTGTTAATATAGCTGACAAATGGGCAAACTGGCTACTGTTTTATATTCTTTAATCGGTTGATTTTTTATGAAAACAATCCTAATAATGCGCCACGGCGAAGCAACACCCATGCAGGCTGATGATGCAGGTAGAAATTTAACCCAAGCAGGGCACGATGAAGCTGAAAAAATGGGCCTTTGGCTCAGTAAAGCACATTGCCCTGATGCACTGTTAGTTAGTCCTTACATTCGTGCACAGCAAACAGCTGCAGGTGTAGCTAAAAATAACGTATTTAAATTTAGCGAAACCACGTCCGATATTATCCCTGAAGGCAAACCTCAAATTGCTGCTGACTATCTTGAAACGCTTATTGCTACTCATCCCCAATGCAATACATGGCTTATAGTGGCACACATGCCTATTGTAAGTTATTTAGTGGATCAATTAAGCCCCGGTAATATGCCAATTTTTAATACAGGTGCTGTTGCTGTTATTAGTTATGATGAGCAAACCCAGCGTAGTAGTTATATAAGTATAAATGCCCCAGAAAACCTTTAAATAATTGAGAAAAGTATTATGACGATAGAACGCTTACAAACAGGTGCGCGCATGAGCCGCATAGTAAAACACAACGGCACTGTTTATTTATGTGGGCAGGTATGCGCCGACGCGCAAAAAGGTATTAAAGAGCAAACTCAAACTATGCTTGATAAAGTAGAGGCGCTGCTTGATGAAGCAGGGAGTTCAAAAGAACACATGCTTAGCGCGACTATTTATGTAAAGAGCATGGAATACTTTGCTGATATGAATGCAGTATGGGATGCATGGGTACCCGAGGGTTATGCACCAGCACGTGCCTGTGTGGAAGCTAAAATGGCACGTGATGCACTACTCGTAGAAATATCTGTTGTAGCGGCCTTAAAGTAATTTGATTAAACAATTATATAGCTCATGGCAGTTTTGTTAGTTATATAGTTGTTTAAAGCAAAATAGCCAACCAAAAGCTAAAACTCAACATACACAATATAGTAGAAAGTACCACCGTCCCTGCAAGCGTTGCTTGATGCTGTTTTAACTGACACGCAATTAAGTAAGCATTTACCCCTACAGGTGATGCACTCAATAGAACTAGCACATTTCTTATTTGCTCATCTAACTCAAACACATAAGTTGCTGCAACAAATACCCCAGCCGGTAATATAATAATTTTTAATAATGAAGATATAAGCGCGGGCTGCCAGTTTGAGGCTATTTTATAAAATACTAAGTTTGCGCCTAGTACAAATAAAGCACACGGAATAGCGGGTTTGGCGAGTAAATCTATACTGCTTACTAAATTGTCATATAAGCTAAGCCCAGATACATTAATGATCAACCCGCAACCAATACTCAGTACGATAGGGTTTAGCACCATACTCTTGCTAAAGTTATACCATGAGAAGTTTTCAGCACTTCCTTTTGCCCCAATTAAAAAGGTCAGGGCAAATAGCAATGTGCTATGAAAGGTGATGATCATAAATGCAATAGCAATCATCTCTTTACCCAGTGACGCTATAACAATTGGGATACCTACCAACACCATATTTGAATAACTTCCTGCCAAACCAAATACGCTGTGTTGTTGATAATTTATTGCTTTATTATTGAGACATGGCTTATTTAAGTAAAAGCGGTCAATTAAAATGCCTAATCCAAACACACTCAAAACAGGTATGTAAAAGCTCAAAAATGCAAAAAGGCTAATACTTTGCTGTAAGTTAATTTGCGACATATTTAATAATAAAAAAGCAGGCAAACTAATATAAAAAGTAAACTTACTCAGGCCTGCGATATGCTGCTTGTCGAAAAATTTTAATCGGCAGCAGCTATAACCCAGCGCAACAATAAAAATGAGCGGAAAAATAATTGAAAAAATATGCACGTAGTTACATCCTAGTAATGGCTAAAGTTAGCGTCTAAATTCATCACTTTGCGGTAAATTAATTAAAATAAGTACAGCGCCTCTTCCACCATATTCGAGAGGGGCTTGGTGCATCGCTATTACGTCAGGGTGCTGTACTAAATACTGCGGTACTTTGTGCTTTAGTACACCGCCACCAATACCATGCACTACACATGCACAATAATAATGCTGCTTTTTACATTCGTGAATGAGTCCAGCGAGTTCATCTTTAGCAAGTTCTTTATTTAAGCCGTGTAAATCTAGCGTCAAATCGGGTGCAAAGTCACCACGGCGAAGCTGTTTAGCTAGGAAAGTATCTTGGCCAGGTTTTACATATTTAACCGTGCCGTGGGTGTCTATATCGGGAATATAAACGTCTGAGAAGAAAAATTCAGATTGAGCCTGCTTTTTTTGCTGGGCAAATTGCTTAGCTTGTGACACCTTAGGCTTTGTATCAAAACGATGAGTATCTTGTTTAAATACTTTGGCGCCTGTGATCGTTTGACGAAATAAGCTTATGTCGTCATTGCTTAGGGACGAATGTGATGGAGTGTCTTTTTTCATAACTATTACCTAAACAAAAAAACGTAAAAACGCAGCGCAAAAGGCGGTACAATACTTAAATGAGGGGCAATTGTAATTTGCCCAGCGCAGATAGGCAATGCAATCGTCTTAAAGACTCAAAACAGTCAGTAAGCTAATACAGGTAAAAATATATGAGCGATTTACAAATAGAAGAAGCAACACTCGAAGAAGCCGTTGCAGAACTGTCAACTTTACATGACTGGTTACGTTGGACTACAAGCCAATTTGCAAGTAGTAGTATATTTTTTGGACATGGTACAGATAACGCATGGGATGAAGCTGTAAGCTTATTACTGCCTGCGCTTAGCTTGCCTGTTGATGCGCCAAAAGAATTAATGCACGCGCGTTTAACAAGCACAGAAAAAAACCGACTTGCGGGTCTTATTGCAGAACGTATTAACGACTGCACACCAGTACCTTACTTAACAAACATTGCATGGTTTGCGGGTATGCCGTTTTATGTTGATGAACGTGTACTTATACCTCGCTCACCATTTGCCGAGCTTATTAGTAACCGCTTTACGCCGTGGCTTGAAGAGCCACAATCGGTAAACCGTATATTAGATTTATGTACGGGTTCGGGTTGTATCGCAATTGCACTTGCGCAAGCTTTTGAGCAGGCACAAGTTGATGCGGTAGATATATCGTATGAAGCGCTTGAAGTCACAGACATTAACATTAACGATTACATGTTGAGTGATCGTGTGTTACCGATTCAGTCTGATGTATTTAGCGGTGTACCAGGTCAAAAATACGACCTTATAGTAGCAAACCCACCGTATGTTGATGCAGAAGATATGGCTGACTTACCACGCGAATTTCATCATGAGCCAGAGCTTGGGCTTGCATCAGGCCACGATGGTTTAGATGTAACCCGTACTATATTGAGCGAAGCGAGTGAACATCTAACTGATAACGGTTTGTTATTTGTAGAAGTTGGTAACTCTATGGTACATATGGATGCACTGTATCCGGGCGCGCCGTTTGAATGGATTGAATTTGAACAAGGCGGCTTAGGTGTATTTGTAATTAGTAAAAAGCAGCTAGATGAGTATTTTGCAAAATAAGTAAAAAATGAATAGCCAAGCCCTGTGCTTGGCTATTGGTAGTCATTAGGAATGAGGAAAGTTAATGGCAGGTAATAGCATTGGGCAGTTATTTAAAGTGTCCACCTTTGGTGAGAGCCACGGCGTTGCATTAGGCGGCGTTGTTGATGGTACTCCCGCAGGTCTTGAAATCACAGAGGCCGACTTACAAATTGATTTAGATCGCCGAAAACCAGGCCAAAGCCGTTATACAACGCAGCGCCGTGAAAGCGATCAAATAAAAATATTAGCAGGCGTTTTTGAAGGTAAAACCACAGGTACCAGCATTGGTTTATTGATTGAAAATACCGATCAACGCTCGCAAGATTACGGCAAAATTAAAGATGTATTTCGCCCAGGTCATGGCGATTACACGTATTGGCATAAGTACGGCTTGCGCGATTATCGCGGTGGCGGTCGTTCATCTGCACGCGAAACCGCGATACGCGTAGCGGCAGGTGCTATTGCTAAAAAATACTTAAAGCAATTTCATGGGATTGAAGTTAAAGCATGTTTAAGTCAGCTTGGCCCTATTAAGGCGGAAACGTTTGACTGGGATGAAGTGGAAAATAACTTATTCTTCTTCCCTGATGCAAGTAAGCTTGAAGCGCTTGACGAATATATGCGTGACCTTAAAAAGCAAGGTGACTCAGTTGGCGCTAAAGTAAAAGTAGTGGCAAGCAATGTACCTGTTGGTCTTGGAGAGCCAGTATTTGACCGTCTTGACGCCGAACTTGCACATTCATTAATGAGTATTAACGCTGTTAAAGGCGTTGAAATTGGTGATGGCTTTGACGTAGTTGAGCAAAAAGGCTCTGAGCATCGTGATGAACTAACCCCTGAGGGTTTTACATCAAATCATGCAGGTGGCGTACTTGCGGGTATTTCGACAGGGCAAGATATTATTGCTTCTATTGCGCTAAAGCCAACGTCGAGCATTACTATTCCAGGTAACAGCATTAATACAAGCAACGAAGCGGTTGAGATGATCACTAAAGGTCGTCACGATCCGTGTGTGGGTATTCGTGCAATCCCGATTGCTGAGGCAATGATGGCTATTACATTAATGGACCATTTACTGCGTCAACGCGGACAAAATCCGCATGTAAATCATCAGCACGGCCCAATTAACGGCTCTGTTTAAGTATTTATAATTATAAAAAACGCGGATTACCGCGTTTTTTTATGTCTGTAATTTAGTTTAAAGCCTTTCAGGAGTTGTTCAAGTAGGTCCTATATACTGCAAGAAGGAGGGTAGTAATCATGAACGATAATATTAATGAACACTCACAAATAAAAGCCCAGGCTGCAATAGCCCGCTTAGAACGTTTCAGTAAGTTAACGGATAGCAGCATTGGTATTCCTTTTACTAAATTTAATATAGGCCTAGAGGCTGTGATTGGTTTAATTCCCGTTATAGGTGATGCCGCAGGGCTAATTTTATCAAGCTATGTGCTTATAGAAGCGCAGCGTTTAGGTGTGAGTAAACGTATAAAGACTAAGATGATTATCAATATGCTCATTGACTTTGTGGGCGGCTTAGTGCCGTTTTTTGGCGATATATTTGATGCGTTTTTTAAAGCTAATACGCGTAATACACAACTATTAAAAAAACATTTAAACAAGCAGTTAAGTGAGTAATTAATAGCTTTAAGTAACCGTTAGCAAAGAGACTTTAAACAAAATGTTGTTGGTTGTTTAATCACCTAGTAAGGTAGGAGCGTCTATTCACTTTGGTATTTACAATATGCAATTATTTATCGGTAATAAAAACTACTCCAGCTGGTCATTACGCGCATGGTATTTAATGAGTAAATTTGATGTTGAGTTTAGTGAAACCCAGCTGGTACTCGACACCCCTGATTTTTACAGTGAACTAAAAAAGACCTTTGCTGTGCAAAAAGTTCCAGCGTTAATTGATGGCGATTTACAGGTTTGGGATTCACTAGCAATTTGTGAATATATTAACGATGCTTACTTATCAGGCGCTGCATGGCCAAAATATATTACCCAAAGAGCTAAAGCGCGTGCGCTAAGCGCTGAAATGCATTCAGGCTTTATGGCGCTGCGCAGCGAAGTGCCAATGAATATAAGAGCTACCCGTAAAGTAGTCCTATCGAGCGAAGCATTAAAAGACATAGCCCGTATAGACGAGATATTTGCACAGCAACAAGATGTGTTTCCAAACGAGTGGTTTTTTGGTGACTTTAGTATTGCTGATGCTATGTACGTACCTATTGTATTGCGTTTAAAAACGTATCAAATTACGTTATCGCCAGAGGCGCAACAATATTGTGACTTTGTTATGCGTTGCCCCGTATTGCAAGCATGGATCACTCAGGCATTAACCGAAACCGATATTGTAGAGTGTGATGAAGCAGGAACGCCTGTATAATTATTGTTTTTCATATGGCATGTTATGTGCCTTAAAATCATAAGGTTAAACTAGGCTGCTTATGTATCTAAATCACCCAAGGTATGGCAATAAACCGATAACTACCAATACCTCAGTGACAATAGAGGCGATAGAGAATGCGCACTGGCGTTACTCGAGGCTTAAATACTTCCCTAATACGGTAATATTGGCAGATATAAAAAAGCAAAACTATGCCATTGACCCTCGGGCACTTTATATTGATATTGAAGAGAAGTGCGAAAGTTGCTCTAAGGCATTTATTTTTTTTGCTCAAGAGCAGCAATATTGGTTTGAGGTACTTGATCTTTGGGTCGATTCACACTGTACACGTTGTTTTGAATGCCGTAAGCATGCCAGATATATACTAACTCTACGTAAACGGTACGATATGTTAACTAGCTTAGCCAATAAAACCTCAAGTGAAAAAACACAGCGTAAAGAACTTGCCAATACGCTTTACTGTTTAGGTATTATTAAAAATATCAATAAAGTGAAAGATTAATCCGCTTATATTTTACTATCACGCCTTATTTTTACTTTAGTTGTAAAAGCCCGTACAATTCGTCTCGTTTTTAGTGCGCTAATATGGCGCTGTAACCGAGACGAATTAATCAATTTTTATGCATCAAATAGCTGATCTAATTTCAATTTTTGAGCGCACTTTTTATCAAAGTCACAATACACGACTGATAAAAGGCGATTGTGAGCCTGTGTATTTACCAGCAACAGAGCAGGTGCCATATCACCAGGTTGTATTTGCGCATGGTTTTTATGCCAGTGCATTACATGAAATAGCACACTGGCTGGTGGCCGGTGATGCACGTCGGTTATTAGAAGACTACGGCTATTGGTACTGCCCTGATGGGCGCGACAAACAAAAACAAGCTGAGTTTGAAAAGGTAGAAATAAAGCCCCAAGCTATAGAGTGGTTATTAAGCACCGCAGCAGGGTTTAATTTTAATGTGTCGGTGGATAATTTAAACGGCGAGCAAACGTGTCGGTTTGATTTTCAGCAGCGAGTATATGCACGGGTATTATCGCTAATCGAAAATGGCTTTAACTCTCGTACAGAGTCACTTTTAAAAGCAGTGTGTGATTTTTACAATACACCGTGGCCCTTAACAGCGCAGCAATTTAAGTGGCAACATCCAAAGGAGCTTTGTAATGGCGTTTAAATTAGGCTTAATTGTAAACCCTGTAGCAGGTTTAGGTGGCACAGTCGCTTTAAAAGGCAGTGATGGCGCACACACAGCGGCAAAAGCAATAGAGTTAGGCGCAGAGCCAAAAGCAAATAGCCGAACAAAAGCAGCGCTTGAGGTGCTATTACCTTATAAAGAACGCTTAACCATTTACACTGTTAACGGTGACATGGGTGAGCAAACAGCAAAAGCTTTGGGCTTTAATGTAGAGGTTGTATATAACACTTCTGCAATAACAACCCCAGATGACACAGAACAAGCCGCAAAAATACTTAAAAACTCCGGTGTTGATTTAGTCTTATTTGCCGGAGGCGACGGTACAGCACGTAACATTTGCCATGCAATAGAGGATACCATTCCCGTACTTGGTATTCCCGCAGGTTGTAAAATTCATTCTGGTGTTTACGCTATCACGCCAAAGGCTGCAGGGCGCGTAGTCGAAATGCTGGTTAAGGGGGAGTTAGTTACCTTAGCCGATGCAGATGTAATGGATATAGATGAAGATGCTTTCAGGCAAGGCACAGTAAAAGCCAAACGCTACGGCGAAATGCAAACACCTAGCGAAGTACGCTATATGCAAGCGGTTAAAAATGGCGGTAAAGAAACCGACGAACTCGTACTTGCCGACATTGCAGCGCATGTTGTATCGCAAATGGATGAAGACACATTTTATATTATGGGTAGCGGCTCAACGGTTGAAGCCATAATGGAAGAAATGGGGCTTGAAAATACGTTACTTGGTGTTGATTTAATAAAAGATCAAACCTTAGTTGCCCAAGATTTAACGGCTAAGCAATTGCTTGAGCTTACACATGATCAAAGTACTAAGTTAGTCATTACGCTCATTGGCGGGCAAGGGCATATATTTGGCCGTGGTAACCAGCAATTGAGTCCTTTGCTTATACGCGCAATTGGCAAAGAAAATATTATTGTAGTAGCAACAAAAACAAAACTACTAGCGCTTAATGGTCGCCCCCTTATTTGTGATACAGGCGATGGCGAATTAGATGATGAATTAACCGGTTATATTAAAGTAACCACCGGATTTAACGACCATATTATGTATGCAGTAGGGCACCAAAACCTTGAAAATACAGGTGCTTTGCAAAACCAGGAGATTAATAAATGAGTTTAGTGAACTATATCGATGCAGCCCAGCAGTACTTCGATGATTTAGTAATAAAAGCAACTGACGATGAGTTATTTGCTGGCGGCTATTTACGAGGTCATTTTGATCTTGCAGTTGGTTATGCCGAAGTAGAAAAGCTGACAATCAGTATAGATGAGCTAAATGAAACTGTAGAGCAAAGCTTAGTTAAAGCATATCGCAACGGCGAGCTTAACGAAGAAGACAAGGCATTAGTTGCACGCTTGTGGGATGAAGTTAAAGCCCTCGCTTAACCCTAAGTGGCAAAAAAACACGATTTGTTTATCACTATCGTGTTTTTTTGTGCCCAAAACTTTTAAAGCACATTCCCATGTTAATTTACTGTTTTGTTTTTATGCGATATTGTTACTAAAATAAATTTTAGGAACAATAAAAATGAATAATAATCAAGACGCTTTACCTTCAGGGGTTGTAGCGCGTTTTTTAAATTTTGTTGAGCGAGTAGGAAATAAGCTTCCAGATCCAGCCGTAATATTTCTATTTGCAATGTTATTAATTTGGTTTTTGTCGTGGTGGTTTTCAGGCGTGAGCTTTGATGCAATAGACCCACGTACCGGTGAAGCGATTATTATTAATAATATGCTGGCAAGTGATTCGCTCGCTACTTTTTTATCCTCTATGGTAAAAACCTTTACTGGCTTTGCTCCCTTAGGTGTCGTTTTAGTAGCTATGTTAGGTGTCGGTGTTGCAGAGCATTCGGGATTTATTAATACCGGCCTTAAGTTAATGCTTAAAGTTACTCCTAAAAAGCTATTAACGCCTTCAATCATTTTAGTGGCCATTGTGAGCCATACCGCTACTGACGCAGGTTATGTATTAGTTATTCCACTTGCCGGTGTTATATTTTATGCAGCAGGACGCCATCCGCTTGCGGGTATTGCAGCTGCATTTGCAGGAGTCAGTGGTGGTTTTGGGGCTAACTTTATTCCATCAGGGATTGATCCATTACTACAAAGCTTTACCCAAAGTGCGGCGCAAATAATTAATCCTGCAATAACAATTAACCCGTTAAATAACTGGGCATTTGCTTCAGCATCTAGCTTATTTATTGTGGCATTAGGCTGGTACATTACCGATAAAATTATTGAACCACGTTTACAAAAAACAGCAGTTGATGGTGCTAAAGAGGATTTACCTGTATTTGAAGATGCACGTAGTGATGAAAAACGTGCCTTTTATATAGCCAGTACCGTGATGATTGCTGGACTTGCGTTATTAGCATTTGTCTCTGCTCCAGACGATTCTGCAATGCGCAGTAGTGACGGATCCCTTACTAATTTTAGCTCTCCTTTAATGCAATCAATTGTACCACTAATATTTTTACTTTTTTGGATCCCAGGCACTGTATATGGTTTTACGGTAGGTACCTTTAATACTTCAAAAGATATGATTGATGCTATGAGTAAAGCGATGAGCGGCATGGCATATTATATCGTCATGGCGTTTTTCTGTTCGCTATTTATTGCTGCATTTAGTAAATCAAATTTAGGTGCACTGCTCGCAATTGAAGGTGCGCAGTTATTAAAGGCGATGGAATTGCCAAGTGCAGTAACGGTTGTAGGCATTATCTTTTTAACTGGCTTTGTTAACTTGTTTGTAGGTTCAAGTTCAGCAAAATGGGCGTTACTTGGCCCCATTTTTGTACCGATGTTAATGCAACTTGGCATTTCGCCAGACTTAACTCAAGCCGCTTATCGTGTAGGTGACTCAAGCTCTAATATTATTACACCGTTAATGCCATACTTCCCATTAGTGGTGGTGTACTGTCAAAAGTATGTCAAAGGCACCGGTATAGGCACTTTAATTGCTATTATGCTGCCGTACTCAATTGCCTTTATGATTGGCTGGAGTATCTTTTTATTAGGTTATTGGGCACTTGGTATTCCTTTAGGTTTAGATGCAAGCTACATTTATCCAGCATTGCCTTAGCCTAAACCTTTATGAACCTCACTCACTTGAGTGAGGTTTTTAAATAAAAGTCCTGTAATGTAAAAGTAAGTCTAAGTTATCTTTCTAAATCTCTCACTATATAGCCAAATAAGCTGGCCTCTCCAACAATATACACATAATCATTTTTGTTGTTCATTATTGTAGACTTATCGTCATACCACCTAAAATCATGAATCTTATTCGTTTTAGGGTCTTTGAAGTATAAACGAGTACAGCTATCTTCATACTCAGTGCCACACTCTTGTACATCGGTCAGGATGTATTCTTTATACCAATAGTCGCCTTGTGTGTAGTAAGCCCATAATTTAATAGGATCAGAGATAAAAACATAGAGTATTCCAAAGATTAATAAAGGGGATAATGGGTACATGAAAATGGATGCTAATTTTATTTTAGTATCTGAGAAATTGTATTTAAGTGATTCTCTATATTTACTGCAGCGTTTATATTTATTGAATATAAGTATATTTAAATAGATAAATAGTGCACAACAGATAATAGGGAGGGTTATAAAGAAAACAGCGTCGTATAGTTCATTTGAGATGAATGGTGGATCTGTAAAGTCCATTAAAATAGGTATAGTGATGCATAATAAAATGGGGAGTACTATTGCTACAAAGAGCAAGTTGTCGTAAATCTTTTTCAATTTTTAATTCGTCCGTGAACTATAGCCTTTGTCTAGTTTACAGAATTTTTGTTATTTTAAAAATCAGAGAAATGTATTTATAGGCATTAAGCAACCCGAACTCAGGCTAAAAAAACTATCTCAAGCCGCTATTGAATTGACGCGAAAGTTTACTTTGTTTTCACTGTAGCAGCAGCTTAAAAACAAAAAAACCTTGTCACTTTCGTGGCAAGGTTTTTTTATTAAAGAGTCGTTGCTTATTTAGCTGTGAAGCTTACAGGGCGACGTTCTTTACGAGGACCGCTGCGCTTATCACCGCGTGCGCCGTCATCTTTATTAAAGCTGCGTTTCTTATCACCAGCTGGACGCTCAGAGCGTTCGCCACGTGGTTCAGCAGGACCTTGATCAGTTGTAATTGTTAAGCCCATAGGGCGTTTACAAATAAACACTTTTTGGAAGTGATCAAGTACATCTTTAGGCATGTTTTGCGGTAATTGAACCGTGCTGTGATTGTCGTGTAGACGAATATCACCAATAAACTTGCTTGAGATGTCAGCTTCGTTAGCGATAGCGCCAACAATATTTTTAACCTGAACACCATGTTCACGACCTACTTCGATACGGTACGTATCCATAGGACCTGCATCACGGCTGTTACGTTCGCGAGGTTTACGCTCAGCGCGTTCACCACCACGTTCGCCGCCACGTTCGTTACGACGTCCACGGTCACCACGATCGTTGCGTGAATTGCGGTCGTTACGCTCGTTACGTTCACGAGGTTGAATCTTAACTTCTTCAACTTTAATTGGCGATTGTTGCTGTGCTAAACACAGTAACGCACCCGCTAAGCTTTCAAGAGGAAGATCAAGTTTTTCAGCCATGTTAGTAGCTACTTCATTGAAGAACGTGATGTCTTTGTTTTCAAGCGCAATAGTTAATTTTGCTTGTAACGCTTCGATACGTTTTTCTTCAACAATTTTTGCTGTAGGTAATTCAACTTGAGCAATTTCAGACTTCGTATGACGAATGATATTTTTAAGTAAATAACGTTCGTTATGTTTTACGAATAAGATTGCTTTACCAGTACGACCAGCACGACCTGTACGGCCGATACGGTGAACGTAGGCTTCAGAATCTTGTGGGATATCGTAGTTGATAACTAAGCTTAAACGGTCAACATCAAGACCACGTGCCGCTACATCTGTTGCAATAACAATGTTTAGCATGCCACTTTTTAAGCGATCTACAGTGCGTTCACGTGCTTGCTGGTTCATGTCACCGTTAAGTGGAGCAGCAGAGAAACCTTCGCGCTCTAATAACTCAGCAAGTTGTACTGTATCGTTACGCGTACGTACGAAAACAATAGCACCTTCATATTGCTCAGCTTCTAAGAAGCGAACAATTGCTTTATTTTTATGTACGCTTGCATTCCAAAACACTTGCTCAACAGATGATACTGTAGAGTTACGCGCAGAAATATGAACCTGTTCAGGGTTATTCATATACTTGCTGCTGATGTTTTGAATTTGCTTAGGCATAGTCGCAGAGAAAAGACATGTTTGCTTTTCGCGCGGTGTTTTTTCCATGATGCTTTCTACATCATCGATAAAGCCCATACGTAACATTTCATCGGCTTCATCAAGTACAAGTGCTTGTAGAGCATCAAACTTGATAGTGCCACGGTTAATGTGATCGATTAAACGACCTGGAGTTGCAACAATAACCTGAGCGCCACGACGAAGTGCGCTTAATTGGATACTGTAGCTTTGGCCACCATAGAGTGCCAATACTTCAATACCACGAACATGTTTAGCATATTGTTCGAATGCCTCAGCAACTTGGATCGCAAGCTCACGTGTTGGTGTGAGTACAAGGATCTGTGGCTGTTTCACAGACGGGTCAATATTATTTAGTAATGGCAGTGCAAATGCTGCGGTTTTACCTGTACCCGTTTGAGCTAGTCCCAGTACGTCCTTTCTTTCTAGCAATAACGGTATACATTGAGCTTGGATTTCAGATGGTGTCTTGTAACCCAACTCTTCAACTGCCTTCAAAATTGCAGGAGAAAGATTTAGAGATTCAAACGTGACTGGTTCTGACATTAATACGCCTCAACGAATTTAAAGAGGCGCGCATTATATAGGATTCGCGAGGCAAATGCTTGTATAAATTGAAACTAATTTCTATGTGTTTGATGTTGGTCGAAATTTAACCAGTTTGATTTGGGGTTTATTAAACTGGTTAACATATTTAATACAACGCTTATTTGTACAAGCCTAGGTTTTCTTTTGCGTAAGCTTCAAATTCTGTAAATCCACCGATGTGATTTTGATCCACAAAAATTTGTGGAACGGTAGGGCAAGGTTTACCAGCTGACTTTTCAAGGTCGGCTTTACTAATGCCTTCTTTAATTATATCGATGTAGCGAAATTTAAAGTCATCACGTTCATTTGATAGTTGCTCCGCAACATCTTTTGCACGAACACAATATGGACAACCTTCACGGCCAAAAATTACAGTTAACATAGCTTTCTCCTCAATTTGATTAAAATCAGTTTAAATGATTGAAAAATTATTTAAAGCAAAAAAAATCGATTACACCATTCTAATAAAAACTATAAATCATATATTGCATATCAATATGATTTGCAAAATGCGAATGAGAAACTAAAGCGCTGTCTGTCTAATACTTAAGTATATGAATGCAAGTGTGTTTACAAGAACTAATTTGTGGCACATAACTTGATGATTAAGAGGTATACATTGGGTTAACGAGAATACTTTATGAATATTAATAGTCACGTTTTAGAAATTATCCAAGGGGTAATCGGTAAATATTGTAAAACCCAAAATCGAAATTTTTCAGTTACTTTAATTAACAAGTTGCAATGTAACTACGTTTGTTTGCAAATCCCTCTTGAGCAAATGATTGCGCAATGCGAGGAATTTCTGATTCCAGCGCTAGCATCTGTAAAGCAGAGCTTTTTACTTAACCTAGAAGCAAATATACAAGGGGTTAGCCTTCATTACCAGATTGATGATTCTGAGCAAGTAAGCACGCTGGATTTTCATGGGCTTTTAGCAACAAAAGAGTCTGTTAGTTTGGCACTTGATATTAGCCAAAATATAGACGTTCTAACTGATTGTGAGGCGTTATTTAAAAGTTGTTTAATAACATCGGATAATACCCATGAGCGCTTTGGCTTAAATTTTAAATTATTCAATAGCACTTTTAAGGAAACGGTACAGATTGAGGATTTACGTCACCTTAGTGGTGATGCGCTAACTGATAAACTAAATGGTGACAGCATAAATAGACACATAAAGTTATGCACTATTAGCGACATTAGTGAGCTGAGCCAAGAGAACAAACTATCTAAAAAAATATTAGGTTGGCCATTTTTTGATACTGACCTCATTACCATTTTAACAACATTTCATACGCAAACACGTTTATCTGTATTAGTGGCGGATGATAGCTTACCAAGTCAAATTGCAACAAAAGTGATGCTCGAAATGCTGGGCTGCTTAGTAACATGTGCAGAAAATGGCGCTAGTGCCTTAACGCTTGCTCAAAATGAACCATTTGATTTACTGCTCTTAGATGAGCGCATGCCAGGAATGTTTGGCAGTGACGTAGCACAGCAATTGGTGCGTCAAAATACCCCTAATAATGATACACCCAAAGTTATTTTAACTGGGCTAACAGGGGATGAGCAGATAGCTGAGTTATTTGAAAAAGGTATTACGCACTATTTACAAAAACCAGTGACCAAAGCAGTGCTTGAAAAGTTTATTAAACCTTGGCAATTAGCGTCTTAAATTGGTTAATAAGGTGGCAATGATGCATGACTTTTCTAAAACAGCGCTTATTTTGATTGGTTTTCAAAATGATTACTTTTCACCAAAAGGTATTTTGTATGACGTAGTTGAAGAGTCGTCAAGAATTACTGGCGTGGTAGAAAATACACTCTCTTTATTGGCCGCCTGTGCAGAGCATTTTGCGCTAGTTGTTAATACACCCATTCATTTTACACAAAACTACAGTGAGCTTAAAAATCCGATTGGCATATTAAAAGCTATTGCAGATGTGGGCGCATTTAAAGCAGGTTCGTACGGCGCTCAAACCATTGAGGAGCTAGATTTTTTTAGCAATGTTATAGAAGTGGTGCCTGGGAAAAGAGGTTTAAATGCTTTTACACATACTGCTCTAGCGCAAAAGCTCAAAGAACATGGTGTCACTAATGTAATTTTAGCCGGTACGGTGACTTCTATTTGTATTGACTCAACTGCGCGAACGGCTGTTGAACTTGGTTTTAACGTCACTATTTTAAGTGACTGTACATCGAGTCGCACTCCTTTTGAACAAACTTTTTACTGTGAAGAGGTTTTTCCTCTTTATGCGCGAGTTTGTGATAGTAAAACTTTTATTAAGCATTGGAGAGAGCATGGATAACAACGATGAACTACAAGTGCAAATCCAATATGCATTGGTCGAAAAGCTCTCCAATAGTAATCGACGTCAAGCAAAGCTATTAGCTATTTTAGATGAATGTATTTTTGAGTGTGATAAACATTTAAATCTTACCTATATTAACGAAGCATGGGAGAAGAAACTAGGTTACTCAAGCGATTCATTAATTGGTTCTAATATTACTAAGTTAATGAATTGCGATGATATTATGCATTTTGTTGCATACAGTTGTTGTTTGCTTGAAGGAAAGCAGACTCCTAGTGTAGAAATACAAATAAAAAATAGTCACGGACTCTTAAACTGGTTTGAGTTGAGGCTAGTTTATGATGAAAAAAGCGGTTTTATAGGTTCACTCTATGACATTCAACGTCATAAAGACTCACAACTTTTGCTTACACAACAGCAAAAATATGTAAAACGCTTATCGCTTGTTGCGAGCCATACAAATAACTTAGTGATAATTACAGATAAATTTGGCGTAATTGAGTGGGTTAACAATAGTTTTGAAGTACTTACAGGTTACACCTGTGATGAGGTTATAGGCACCAGTCCTGGTCATTTACTGCAAGGGCCAAAAACATGTGAAAAAAGCCGTAAGGTCATGTCTCATGCCGTAAAAAATGGACTTCCTTTTCAAGTTGAAACTACAAATTACGATAAAAACGGTAATATTTATTGGGTTGCTATTGATGCAAACCCAGTGCGAGATGATGAAGGCCAAGTAAAGCACTTTATCGCTATAGAAACTAATATTACGCAGCGAGTTAAAGCCGAACAAGCAATGGCAGAGATAGAATATAATTATCACTCTGTCGTTGATAATATCCCTGATATTGTTTTACGCCTTGATACATTTGGCAATCTATTATTTATAAATCAAGCATGGCAGCGAGTTCTACACAGCAAGGTAGATGAGAGCCTTGGCTTACCTATAATTAAGTTTATAGCAAAAGAAGATGTAGAAAAAATTAGTAGCACTTTACTTGATTATAAACAAGGTAAGCGTGACATTCGTCGCTTTGATATACGTTTAATTAATGCACAAGGTATAAATAACTGGGTCGAAATTACACTTACTCCAATTGTTGGTGGCTACGAAAGTGATTTATCATCAATTGCTGCGACACTTGTGGATATACAAGAGCGTATTGAAAGCGAGCAAATATTACTTGAAGCTAAACATCAGGCAGAAACCCTAGCGGAGTCAAAAAGCCGATTCATGGCAAATATTAGTCATGAAATTCGCACACCATTAAATGCTGTGATTGGATCTGCAGATATTTTGCATCATACCGGTTTAACTTCTGAACAAATGCGCTATACACAAATGATTAAAACAAGTTCTGACGCGCTATTAAGTGTATTGGACGATGTATTAACGTACTCACGTTTTGAAGCACAAGCCATAACACTCAATAATCAGCCATTTAGTATTGATACGTGTATTGAAGAAGCAATAGATATAATTTCCCAAAGCGCTTTACAAAAAGGGCTTGAGATTATTTTTGATTTTTATCCTGATGTACCAGCTCAAGTAATTGGTGATCATGCCCGTATAAGACAAATAGTCATAAATTTATTAGCCAATGCGATTAAGTTCACTCAACATGGTGTAATAACGGTTACTGTTAAGTGCACTCATATTGAAGGTAATAATTTAAACCTTTATATATTTGTAAAAGACACGGGTATGGGAATTGCAAAAAATAAAATTGACAGTATGTTTATGCCTTTTATTCAATCCGATAATTCAATTACTCGAAAGCATGGTGGCAGTGGCTTAGGGCTTGCGATATGTAGGCAAATTTGTGATGTGGTAGGTGGAGATATTTCGGTTAGTTCTGAGTTTAATAAAGGAAGCGAGTTTATAGTTAATTACCCGCTGCAAATAGACACAACTGACTCAATTTTAAGAGAAGGGTTTGCAGCACGAAGTAAAAAGCCAAAAGTATGGATAGTAGGAAATCACGAAATTCTAAAAACAGCCTTGGAGCATACGCTCACTCGGTTTTCTATCACTTTTGAACACTACGAAGTATGCCCAGATATACCCAAGTACGATAGTTTTCCTGATGCAATTGTACTAACTGATCCTCAAATGTTAGCCCAAACACGCGAGCGTATAAATACATACAACTCCCTTAATTCACCGTGTTTACTCATCCTAGATTTGCTAGGTAAAAGCTTATTACCGCAAAATATTAACGACAGAGAGCTTAGGTTAAATGGCCCTTATAAAGTATCGCATGTACTACGGGCAATTAGTTTATTAGAAGAGCAGCTGTTTCATTTGGATATTATATTTACCAATCGTGAGCAAAAAGAAACTTTAGAAAGCCCCTTAGGGTTAAATCAGTTAAGCGGAACCAAGGTATTGGTTGCTGAAGATAATACGAATAATCAAATTGTAATTCGGCAGTTTTTAGAACAAAAAGGTTGCCGTGTGCATATTGTTAGTGATGGTCAAGAGGCAATAATAAAGGCGCAAAGCGGTGAAATTGATATTATTTTTATGGATATCCAAATGCCAATACTCGATGGGATTTCTGCAACTAAAGCAATCAGAAAGTTAGGTATAACCACCCCCATAATAGCACTCACTGCAAATGCGATTCATGGTGATAAAGAGCGATTTATAGACGCGGGGATGAATGACTATTTAGCTAAGCCAATTGTAAGTGAGACACTTTATTTATTACTTGATAAATATGCCCCAGAGCAGGTTATTGAATCTAAACATTTAAAGCTCTCTCGTTTAGCGCAAGTGTGGGAAAAGCTGAGTTGAGCAATGAAGGCTAGGGTTTGTTAAACGTTTAGGGTTAAGTTTGTAGCAGTGTGTTTGGTATTTAGGCAAAGTTGAGCCTATGCAGTGTGGTTATTTTCCATAAATGGGCGATAACGTAGCATTAATGCCAAACAGGCGCTGCCCAAAGGTTTCTTCCTAAGGGCTATTTACTCTTTGTTGCCAACATGCATGTAGGGAAGGGGTAAGGGGCGTGAGCAGAACGCAGAAGCTTTGCTCGGTCTTACATCGATGTAAGTCAGTAGGGTAACGCAGGAGCAGTTACCGAGCCCGCTAGGTTATAAACCTCGCGCCGCGATTAAACCGCCTGTAGTTTGAACGAATTTTAATCCGCAAAGATCAACAGACAATATAAAAAGTGGGTTTGTGTTGCATAAAACTTGATAAACGGAGAAATTAACCTAGTATTTTAGGGGTAAGTTAAATTTATTTTTTAGTAATTAATGAGTGTTTTTTAGTGTGTTTTTTTTAATTTGATTCGCAAATTGCAATTCAAAATAAAAATAAAATGTTATGAACTTTATTTAAATACTCAATCATACCTTTAATTTATTTTAACGACATGATTTTGTAAGGTTTTTACTTTTTTGTAAAGTTGTTATCTGGTTGGCACGACTTTCGCAATATATTAATTATCAAATCAAGACAAATTTAGTTAAATTTTTAAGGGGTGCAATATGCAAACAAACACAAAAGCCAAACAACAGCCTAAAGGTAACAATTGGGTACTAACACCTGAAATTATGGTTTTGTCAATTTTGCTTGTTGCCACTTTAGTAATAGGTATAACAGTTTTACGAGGTAGCGATTCGATTGAACCGCTGGCAGATATTCAGCCAATTACTTTTACACAAGCTGATGTTGAAAACGCTCAGTTGATGAGTAATACGTTTGACTCGCAAAATACCAACTATGCACAACATGTAACAGCTTCTAAAAACGAAAATAACGACACTCTTTCAAACTAGAGACTTTTGCGCAGGTAACTATTTATAGTTGCCTGCGTTTTTTTATGTTCCTACCACCAATTTAATTTTTTATCCCTCCCCATAAAATTATTTATTTTCTCTTAAATTTAGATGGTGCTTAACCTAAACAGGGTTTTATCAAAGCTTTCTCTTTTCTCATATACAATTGCTAATATTAGCTTTGGTCAGTATCTATTAACTGGCTTATCTGTGTTTTATAAGCTCGATTAAGCGCTCACATTGCCAATGTAGCTGCATTGCAAACTGAATTGCAAAATGCGAATGAAATGGGAGAAGTAAATCCATTTAATATTCTAATTTAACTACCTGAATATATTGGTTTTTATTTCTGTTTTTTTGTATTTAAAATGGCCTGTAAATTGCTCTTTAATATAATAAGTCACTAAGAGTGAAACCGGAGCAAAATCATGAGTGCGTTTAAATACCTAGAATCGGAAAAACCAGTCAATCTAGCAAGATGGCATGAGTTAGAGAGAATCATGTCTGATTCAATGCAAAATAATTATTTTAAAATGGTTTATCAACCGCTTGTATCATTGGGATCTGGAAAGCTGGTCGGCTTTGAGTCGCTAGTAAGGTGCCAATCACCGCGCTTTGGCATTGTTGGCCCTGATGAGTTTATCCCTCATGTAGAGCAATCGGGAATGATTTTAGAATTAGGTGACTGGATTTTTGAGCAATGCTTGTCTGATTTAAAGCATATGCGGCAGTTTGGTATGACAGATATTGCTGTTTCATTAAATATTTCACCGGTACAAATCTTAGATGGTGATGTGTTTTCAAAAGTAATGTCTTTGCTAGAAAAGCACCAAATACCACCACAGGCTATTAAAGTCGAATTAACGGAAACAGCGCTCATTCATAGTCCTGATAAAATAGCTAAGGCGTTTGAAAACTTCCATAAAGAAGGCGTAAAGGTGTGGATTGATGATTTTGGCACTGGGTATGCCTCTTTAGGTTTACTTCGTCAATTTGATATTGATGGTTTAAAAATTGATCGCAGTTTTGTAAGTGGTATTGCAACTAATAATGAAGACTTTACGTTATGTAGCGCAATTATTGCGATGGCTCAACGATTGGGTTTACAAACGGTAGCAGAAGGTATTGAAGAGAATGAGCAATTACAAATATTAGAACAACTTGGTTGCGATATAGCTCAGGGGTACCTGCTAGATAAGCCGCAAACGTTAACTAAAAGTATTGATACTTGGGCTTTGTAAATGTTTATATTCATTTTGATTTGCAAAATGCAAAAAACAAATTACTCTTAAACTACAACTCTTACATATTATTAGTGTACGAAGTTTTAACTTACACAAAGGTTATCTATGCCCATATCAGAGCAGTTTGTCGATAAAAGTATTACCGAGCTAAATGTATTAACTCAACTCGAAAAGGATGTTGGGACAACCGTGTTAGCTCGTTTAATTAAATTATTTATTGATGAATTAGTTACTATGGCTAACCAATTAGATACGGCAATTAGTAGTGAAGATACTATAAAAATTAAAGAAGTAATGCATGTCTTAAAAAATTCAGCAGCTTTATATGGTGCATCTGCTTTAGCTGCGTTAGCAACACAATTACACGATTCGCCACCGTCAACTACACAAGAAAACTTGCACGCAGCGCTTGTTATTAAACACAACTTGGATAAAACCCGAGATGCGTATCAAATAATGAGTAATAGTATAGCTATCTAGGAGAAAGCTGTGTCAGATATAATTGATAAAGGTCTTGTTTATATTGTTGAAGATAGCATTGCCAGTGGTGCTTTATATGCAAGTCAGCTTGAGCAGGCTGGTTTCCAATGCAAACACTTTACAGATGGGTACTCTGCTTTAGTCGGTATTAAAGAAAAAATGCCAGCGGTCATAGTACAAGACGTATGCTTGCCAGATATAAGTGGGCTTGAGGTATTACAATTTGTAAATAAGCAGAAAAATCCTGCTAATGTAGTCATGATCACCTCAAACAGCTCTATTGATATTGCAGTGGAAGCAATGCGTTTAGGCGGTTTTGATTTTTTAGAAAAACCTTTCACAAGTCAACGACTCATTAGCTCAGTAGAAAGTGCGTTGACGCCAAAAGAGCAAGTTAAAGTTCAACCATTGGTTAAAAACAGAGATAAAAATCAAGATTTTGTTGGTGAATCACTGGCAATGAAAACCGTTTTTAGATTACTTGATAGTGCAGCTAGAAGTAAAGCGTGTGTATTTATCACAGGTGAAAGTGGAACCGGTAAAGAAGTTTGCGCACAAACCCTTCATGATACAAGCCCGAGAAATACAGGACCATTTATTGCCATAAACTGTGCAGCTATACCTGCTGAGCTATTTGAATCAGAGTTTTTTGGTCATGTTAAAGGTGCGTTTAGTGGGGCATTGAGCGATCGAAAAGGGGCTGTTGAAGTGGCCAACGGCGGTACCTTATTTTTAGATGAATTATGTGAAATGGAACTTAACTTACAAGCAAAGTTATTACGCTTTTTACAAACAGGCATTTTTAGTAAGGTGGGTAGTAGTGAAGTATTACACAGCGATGTTCGTTTAGTCTGTGCAACAAACAGAAACCCAATCATAGAGGTTGCAGAAGGGCGCTTTAGAGAAGATTTATATTACCGTTTAAATGTTATCCCCGTAAAGCTCCCCCCTTTAAGAGAACGCGGAGGCGATATATTACTGCTTGCTGAGTATATTTTGAAACAAAAAAGCGATAGTAATGCAAAGCATTTCACTGGTTTTTCTGATGAAGTTAAGGCGCTTTTTTGTAATTACGATTGGCCAGGAAATATTCGCGAACTACAAAATGTAATTGAAAACACCGTCGTTATTAATGATGGCGATGTAATTGAAAAAGACATGCTACCAAGCTCATTTGGATTAGGCGCTGTTAAGCATTCGATATCCGCTAAGTCAGTTCACAATACAAACGAGCAGAGTGTTCAACTATCGCCTATGTCTGTTCACGATATAGAACCTTTGTGGCAAGTTGAAAAAAGGGCGATTGAAAATGCAATTAAAAGCTGTGAAGACAATATTCCTCTTGCTGCTGCTTATCTAGGGGTTAGTGCATCTACCATTTATAGAAAAATAAAGGGATGGTCTTAAAGTCATAATCGATTTTTAATTACACTTTTCAGGTTGAATTAATAAAAGTTACCCTAAGCTCTATGGGTAAGAGCAAATTAATTTTTAATCTGAAACAGTAAAAGGAGATCGCAATGAGTAACACTAGTTTAAAACCTGCGGATATTATGCCATCACTAGTAGTGAGTGATGTTGATGAGAACAAGGTAGATTTAGTTGATAGAGTAAGTGACTCTCCCTGGAAAATGATTGTTGTTTATCGAGGCCAGCACTGCCCTAAATGTACTGCGCAACTTAACGAGCTTGCTAAAGTTCATAAAGACTTTAAAGATGCTGGTGTTGAAGTTGTTGCAGTAAGTGGTGATAGCCATGAGCAGCTTAATAAACATCTTGAAAAAATAGATATTAACTTCCCAATTTACTATGGTTTAACAATCGAACAAATGACCGATTTAGGGCTACATATCAGCGAGCCTCGCAGTGATGCAGAAACTGATCATCCATTTGCTGAGCCAGGCATTTTTGTACTTAATGAAAAAAATCAGCTTCAAATGGTCGATATATCAAACAGCCCATTTGTTCGTCCTGATTTAGAGCAACTGCTAGGTGGAATTAAGTTTTCTAGAGAAAACGACTACCCAATCCGAGGCACATTTATTAAATAACATTTATTTTTATGGTTTCAAAAGGCACTTTTTAGCTGTCTCTTATACACAAATCCCTGCTAAGAAATTAGCGGGGATTTTTTTGAACTAAATCTCAATGTCATGATCAGATCTTCAAATCTTGTTTGAGGGCACATTATGATTAACGAACATACT